>PSRF01000256.1 GCA_003175865.1 Blastocatellia bacterium | reverse complement strand
CGCAACTACCTCGCGTTAGACTGTCGGTCTACTTCTTCCATTACAGTGCCGTAGCTCCGGCCGCCGAACGTGAGTCCAGTCTGCACATAACCTTTTGTTCCGACTCTAGAACCACGCGCAGGCGCACCTCGCCTCGTAACTACCCAAAGACGACCAGTGCCATCATCAATCTCGTAAGCACCGTATCCCGGAACTCCGTAGCTATCGGTGACCCGACCCACAATGCCAACTTCCTTTCCCCGAAATCGACCAGGATCCGAATTTATCCTCGCAATGTTCGTTTGACTTGGACAGGCCGTAAGCAAGAATGTCGTGACGACAATCGCAGCAGGCAAGACAGCTCTTTTAAACAACGACATAACGTCTCCTTTAATGTTTGGCATTCATTTCGGGAGAGTATGAGGGATGATAACACGAGCGTTGACGATGCCTGCCAGAAGGAACCTTCGGTCTTACTTCCCAAACCAACCGATCGGTCGGCCCGAGAGATCCACCCAAACACTCTTTATTTGTGTGTAGAGGTCCAGTGCGTGACGGCCCATCTCTCGCCCGTAGCCTGACTGTTTGTATCCTCCAAATGGCGAAGCAGCATTGAACATGTTGTAGGTATTGATCCAAACAACACCCGCTTTGATCTCTTTTGCGAAGCGATGTGCTCGCGTGATGTCGCGAGTCCAGATACCAGCAGACAATCCATAGATCGTGTCGTTCGCTTGTTTGATTAGATCGTCTTCATCGGTGAAAGAAATTACTGAGACGACTGGCCCAAAAATTTCTTCCTGAGCCACTCGCATTTTGTTTTTTACATCTCCAAAGATCGTGGGACGGAAGAAGTAACCGTTCTGGAATTCACCATCAAGTTTCGGCGACTCACCTCCTGTTATTACTGTTGCACCTTCTGACTTGGCGATGTCGACATATCCTTTGATCCGGTTCAACTGCTCTTCTGAAACCTGCGGTCCCATTTGTGTAGCCTTGTTCATCGGATCGCCGACGGCAATCTTGTCGGCCTTTTCGCTAAGCCGGGAAACAAACTCGTCTTTCACCTTTTCTTCAACAAAGAGGCGGGACCCAGCGCAACATACTTGCCCCTGGTTGTAGAAGATTCCCATCATTGCGCCAGCAACCGCCTGGTCCAGATCTGAATCAGCAAACACAATATTCGGTGCTTTACCTCCAAGTTCTAATGACACCTTGGTCAGATTTTCAGCGGCAGCTTTCGCAATCAGTTTGCCTACCTCAGTCGAACCAGTGAATGCGACTTTATCAATTCCAGGATGCGCCGCGAGTGACGCACCAGCTGTTTCACCATAGCCAGGCACAATATTGACGACACCTTCAGGGAAGCCGGCTTCAAGAATCAACTTTCCGAGTTCCATTGCACCAACTGGAGTTTGTTCTGCTGGTTTCAGAACAACCGTGTTGCCTGCGGCCAGGGCCGGCGCGAGTTTCCAAGCGGCCATTAACAGAGGAAAGTTCCACGGAATAATTTGACCGCAAACACCGATTGGCTCGCGCAGTGTGTAGTTGAACATGCGCCCCGGAACCGGAATAGTCTCGCCCTCGATCTTTGTGGCCCATCCAGCAAAGTATTCGAAGTTTTCAACTACTTGAGGCAGATCGACGTACGACGATTCCTTAATCGGTTTCCCGTTATCGGCAGTTTCGATGGCTGCAAGTTCTGCTGAATGCTCTTCCAATAATTGCGAAAGCTTGTAGAGCAAACGACCGCGATCGCGCGCACTCAGCTTCGACCACTTTCCTTCATAGGCGCGACGCGCAGCGGCAACGGCTTTGTCGATATCAGCCTTGTCAGCTTCCGCGACCTCGGCGAGTGTTTCTCCTGTTGCGGGGTTGGGCGTGGTAAAAGTTTTTCCGGACTCGGCATCTACCCATTGTCCGTCAATCAGAAGTTGATACTTGCGAGGGTTGTTGTCTTCTGCTGTTTGTACTGATGACATATTGCTCCTTGTGTTGCGAGAACTTTTGTCCGATAAGCTTCAGCTTGTCGGACCTTAGAAGTCTGTTGTGCCGGCTAACAACTGACGCAGGACGTACGGAAGAATGCCACCGTGTTTGTAGTAATCGACCTCGATTGGTGTGTCGATTCTCAAAGTGATCGGTATCTGCTCAGTTTCTCCTGTCGCACGATGGATCGTCAGCGTTAGCTCCTGCAAGGGTCTGATTCCGTTTTCTATCCCGATAATATCGAATGTCTCTGTCCCATCGAGTTTAAGCGACGCCGCATTTGTGTCGTCTTTAAACTGGCAAGGCAACACTCCCATGCCAACGAGATTGGAACGATGGATTCGTTCAAAGCTTTGTGCAATTACCGCGCGAACTCCTAACAACTTGGTGCCTTTGGCTGCCCAGTCACGTGAGCTGCCAGTTCCGTATTCCTGTCCAGCGATCACAATCAGGGGAGTTCCCTGGTCCTGATACTTCATTGCGGCGTCGTAAATACTCATGCGTTCGCCGTCGGGCTGAAAGATTGTCACACCACCTTCCACGCCTGGGACCATCAGATTCTTAATTCGTACGTTGGCAAACGTACCGCGCACCATCACTTCGTGATTGCCACGTCGAGCTCCGTAGCTGTTGAAGTCACGAATATCTACGCCACGCTCCTGCAGATACAAGCCCGCGGGAGACGATGCTTTGATAGCGCCCGCAGGACTGATGTGATCCGTTGTTACCGAGTCCCCGAAAATCGCCATTGGCCTTGCGCCGGCAATGTCCGACAGAGACATGAGAGCGCTACTGAAACCCTCGAAATATGGAGGCTCACGGATGTATGTCGACCCTGAATCCCATTCATAAACATTGCCCGCGGTGGTCGGGATCTCATTCCACATTGGATTTTGATCTGCGAAGTTTCCGTACAACTGTCTGTAGGTTTCTGGATCAAAAGCCGCCTTCATCAAATCTTTGATCTCTTCTAATGTCGGCCAGATATCCCGCAGGTAAACTTCATTACCGCCGAGATCATTTCCTATTGGCTCAGTTGTCAGGTCGATATCAACTCGACCCGCCAATGCGAAAGCAACCACCAGCGGAGGACTCATCAAAAAGTTTGCCTTGATGCTTTGATGTACTCGTGCTTCAAAGTTGCGATTTCCAGACAGCACTGATGCAGCGATGACGTCACGTTCATTCACGACTTGTTCAATCGCCGGATCCAATGGACCCGAGTTGCCTATGCACGTAGTGCACCCGTAACCCACCAGGTTGAAGCCAAGCTGATTAAGGTATTGCTGTAGCCCTGTACGCTCAAGATATTCAGTCACGACGCGCGAACCTGGCGCGAGCGAATTCTTAACCTTCGCGCTGACCGTCAAACCACGCTCAACAGCCTTCTTAGCTAACAATCCGGCAGCGAGCATCACGCTTGGATTTGATGTGTTAGTGCAAGACGTGATCGCCGCGATCAACACGTCACCATGGCCCAAGAGCTCATCACCGGATTCGAACTCGTCTTCAGGTATCTCAGCGATACGGTCTGGAGTTGGACGGTTGTTCACCATTTCTGTTTCCGTCCACACGTTCGTGCTCAGTGGTGATAGAGAATTTCCTACTGGTGCGGGCACCGTCTCCTGTCGTTGTTCACCACCGCCGGCGGTCATGTGTTGCCGGTCAGCACCTATCTTGACGTGATATCGCGTCCAGATTTCGTCTTCAGTCTTGCCATAGCCACCATCGGACAACGATTTGAGCATCAGGTTCGTAAACTGTTGTTTTAATTCGGGGAGAACAATTCGATCCTGGGGTCGCTTTGGACCAGCAACACTCGGCTGAATGGACGAAAGGTCAAGATCCAAAACCACGCTGTAGTCGCACTCACCTTTTTTGGGAATTCCAAATATGCCCTGCGCCGTAAAGTAGCGTCGTACCAAATCGACATGCTCGTCACGACGCCCAGTGGCCGCAAGGTACGTGCACGTTTCCTCGTCCACCGGGAAGAACCCCATTGTCGCGCCGTATTCGGGTGCCATGTTTGCGATCGTCGCGCGATCAGTTACCGACAAACTACTCGCACCATCCCCATGAAACTCAACAAACTTGCCGACGACCTTTGCTTTGCGAAGCATCTCGGTCACACGCAATACAAGGTCTGTAGCTGTCACGCCTTGTTGCAGTGTGCCAGTCAGATTCACGCCGACAACATCAGGCGTCAGGAAGTAAACGGGTTGGCCCAGCATGGCAGCTTCAGCCTCGATTCCGCCAACTCCCCAGCCCACAATGCCGAGACCGTTAATCATCGTGGTGTGTGAATCAGTTCCCACCAGTGTATCGGGAAAATAGACATTCTTCTCCCACACGTTCTTTGCCAGGTACTCAAGGTTTACCTGATGACAAATGCCGATGCCGGGCGGGATTACTCGAAAGCCATCAAACGCCTGGGTTCCCCATTTCAAGAATTGGTAACGAGATCGGTTGCGTTTGAATTCAATTTCCATGTTTTTCTCAAACGCCTCTTTCGTGCTCGCAAAATCAACCTGTACCGAGTGATCGATTACCAAATCCACAGGGACCAACGGCTCGATGATGCCGCTGTTCTTATTCATGCGAGCAACTGCCGAACGCATCGCCGCAAGGTCTACCAATAGTGGAACTCCAGTGAAGTCCTGCAGCAGGACGCGTGCAACAACAAACGGAATTTCGGCCACGCGTTCGGCGTTCGCTTTCCAGTTCGCCAGCGCACGCACATTGTCTTCAGTTACCTTCTTGCCATCACAATTGCGAAGCACTGATTCGAGTACGATCCGAATGCTCACTGGCAGACGCGATATTGGACCAACACCTTCGCGTTCAAGATGTGGCAACGAATAAAAACCGGCGGCAGAACCTTTAGACGATTCGAACGGTTGCAAAGAATTGAAAGCACCATCTGGCATGGGATTGCTCGGTACCTTTCCCGAGAAGGAAGGAGATTAGTTCACCTCTCGAAATGAATTGTGGATGTTTTTGTGGTTCAAATTGCAGTGTAAAGTTCGTGCTGGCAATCGTCAAGCAACGCTAACTCGAGCTAGAGTTGATGTTTGAAACAGTGGTCATTGCCTCACTTTCTTTTGATTTGTTATAGTTTGATCAATTCGTTCCCCCTGGTAAAAATAGAAACTTTGGTTAGCCCAGAAAGAGGTAAAGTGTTCCTCGATCTCGGCACCGTTCGTCTTTCTCAAAGGACGAGGAAAAGGAGAACGACATGCCCAAGAAACACGCGGAAGATTTCGAGTACCTCGCGAACAACCCTGATTATGTTCCTGATCCAGAAATTGAAGAATTTATGGAGTTAGAGATTTCTCGCTCCCCAAAAGATCCGGAACAACTCGCTCATAGATTGCGGAACAACACCGCTGCGTCGCCACAAGATGCGGGTGGAGATCTCGATGCGAACTGGGAAGATGTAAATGAAAGCGGTTCCGAGACGGTTGCTGGAGACAATCCAACACCTGATCAATCACTCGTCGAGGAAAACGCGCGAGCGGTTGGTGTTAGTTATGAAGATAATGAGGAGTTGGAGTTTCTCGAGAAGATTGAAAGACGTGACCGCGATCGTTACGAACTGGAAGAAAACTCAAAGGCTACCGACAACAGTATTTAAAACAGCTTACGACTATCGAGCATGATGGTTACAGGTCCATCATTAATTAGCTCGACCTGCATCATTTTGCGAAAACTCCCCGTCTCAACCGGACTGACTAGTCTTCGACATGTATTAACGAAGTATTCATAAAGCGGCTCCGCTACTTCTGGCGGCGCCGCATCACTCCACGACGGTCTCAGTCCACGTCTCACATCTCCAAATAACGTGAATTGCGATACGACCAGCAGGCCTCCATTTGCCTCTCGCACTGATCGATTCATTCGACCTTCAAAGTCATCAAAGATGCGCAGTTGAGAAATTTTTTGTGCAAGATAGTCGGCGTCTTCATTAGTGTCGTTGTGAGCAATCCCGAGCAGCACAACGAGACCACTATCGATCTTACCAACTATTTCATCATCAACTTTGACATTTGCACGCGTGACGCGTTGGACAATCGCTCGCATCACATTTCTATTTCTTTGGAGGTTTGCTGGGCCGGATTTCGATGCGGCTTGGTAAGCTTCGATCGTCATGAGACAGTAGGTCCATTACCACTCGGGCAACGTCGCCAGGTTGTAGTTGCCAGCTCTTCGATTCGTCGGGCGCATCACCACCAAACGCAGTGTTGACCGAACCCGGCATGATGTAGCTGACCTTGATGTTGTCGTGTCGCACTTCCTGCATCAACGCTTCACTGAATCCGTTTAAACCAAACTTCGAAGCGTTGTATGCAGCCATCCGTGGGTGAGGATTTGCTCCAGCAAGTGATGAGATATTGATGATGTAGCCACCTCGCCGTTTCTTCATCAAAGGGATGGCTTCGTGACAGCAGTAGTAAACACCAAAAAGATTTGTCTCCAGGACAGCGCGAAAGTCCTCTGGACTTGTTTCTTCAACAAGAGCAAAGACTCCGACTCCTGCGTTGTTAATAAGTATATCCAAACCACCCAACTCCGAAACACAATGCGCCATCAGTGCCTTGACTTCATCATAATCGCGAACGTCACACACTGCACCGGTCACACTACCTTTGTCGAAGCCATTCAACGAAACTACCGCTTCTTCGATCTCTCTCTCATTGCGAGCGCTGATGCAAACTGAGATACCAGCTTGAACTAACGCCTCTGCAATAGCCCATCCAATTCCCTTCGTTCCCCCCGTCACTACCGCGACTTTTCCGTTTAGATCCACCCCAGTACACTCCCTTATGAACTTTGCATTTTGGCCCTCAGTCGTTCATTCACGACTTTGGGATTCGCTTTACCTTTGGATGCTTTCATTACCTGTCCTACAAAGAAACCAAACAACGCTTCCTTGCCACTGCGATAACTATCGAGTTGAGTTGGATTGGCAGCAATAACTTCATCGATGATCCCGTCGATTTCAGTTGTATCGCTTACCTGCACCAATCCTTGTTCCTCGACGATTGAACCAGCACTCTTGCCAGTTCTGAACATTTCGACAAGGACGTCTTTACCCTGTTTGCCGCTAATTTTTTCTTCATCAATCAGTCGAATCAATGCCCCGAGGTTTTGAGGAGAAATGGGTGACTCCGCTGCAGACAATCCGCTAGCCTCGAGCTCACGCAATAACTCTGAACGAATCCAATTCGCCGTTGCTCTTGGATTGCCGGATGCTTCCACTGCAGTTTCGTAGTAGTCCCCGAGCGTACGCTCCGATACAAGTTGTGACGCATCTGGGTAACTCAGACCGTACTGCTCCATGAAGCGATCACGTCGATGTTCCGGTAATTCTGGCATTGCCTGACGCACACGTTCGATGAACTCAGGACTGACAATTAACGGTGGCAAGTCGGGCTCCGGAAAATAACGATAGTCGTGTGCCTCTTCTTTTGAGCGCATTACACGAGTTTTCATCGCTTTCTCATCCCACAATCGCGTTTCCTGAGTGAGAGTTCCGCCCGTCTCGAGCGTCTTGATGTGACGTGCAACCTCAAATTCGATTGCGCGCTGCATGAAACGTACCGAGTTCAAGTTCTTCAACTCCACCTTCGTTCCAAGCTTCTCATCACCAACTCGTCGGACTGAAACGTTCGCTTCACAGCGGAGATTTCCCTTCTCCATATCAGCTTCGGATGCACCAACCCACTGAAGCGAACGACGAACGTGATTTACGTAATCGTAAGCTTCCCAAGACGAGCGGAAGTCAGGCTCGGTAACAATTTCAGCCAGCGGTACCCCTGCCCGGTTGAGATCGATGTAGGAAAAACGGGCGACGTCTGGTAATCCTTCATGGACGTTCTTCCCTGCATCTTCTTCGAGGTGTAGTCGTGTTATGCGAATCTTCTTTGGTCGCCATTCAATTGGATGACCCGCGTCATCACGCTCAGCTGTCATGATCTCCAACTCACCGTTGGCTGAGAACGGCTGATCATATTGTGAGATCTGGTATCCCTTAGGCAGATCAGGATAGAAGTAGTTCTTGCGCGCGAAGATCGATTGCTGGTTGATCGACAGTCCTAACGCCAAAGCAGCCCGTGCTCCAAGTTCGATCGCCCTGCGATTCAACACCGGCAACGCACCTGGAAGCCCCAAGCAAACGGGACAAGTGTTAGCGTTCGGTTCGTCACCGAAACGCGTGGCACACCCACAGAAGATTTTTGACTCCGTGCTGAGCTGAGCATGAATCTCCAACCCGATAATTGTTTCCCAACCGTTATTCATAAGGATTCAACTTAATTAAGGAACCGAGAGCGGTAGCGACCGGATGTATCCAGTTGACCTTAGCATCCGGTCGCTACCGCTCTTGATTCCCTATTTGACCACTCTACTAGCCACTCACAGATTTTATAAGATCGCACTCCTTAGCAAATCGACTTACGGCCGAAGCCAACCAGGATAAGCACCAGCACGCTGCGCTTCTTCCTCCAGCTCACGCCATCGCGCCTGGAGCCCTGCTCTTTGCCGCAGCAGATCATCCAACTGCATCAACAACGCTGAACGATCATAGCCGTTGTCCGTCTGCCATGGAGAGTTCAGAACAGTTCCATACGGATATGGATATAGAACCTGTCCATACCGTCTGGGATAGACGCGTCCAGGATACCTCGGATTGCCGATATTTATTTGAGCGCTGAATGGACCACTATTCTGCGGTATGTACACCGGGTTACGTTGGCCCATTCGAGGACGGAGTATCGGCGATATCAATGGGCTTGTTACCCCTGTGAAAGGCAAAATGTTTGGGGATAAGTATGGATAAGAATTCTCCGGCGTTTCACTGATGCGATTGTGCACGTAATCAACTTGAGCATCCAACACTGCCGTCTCGGTTCGTAGAGCTGAAGCACGATTCCGCCAGTATTGTTCCGTATCCTTTTCCGCAGATTGATAAGCTCGGATATCCTGCTGCAACTCCTCAGATTCTAGCGCAGCACGTTGCCGGCTCTCTTCGACGCTCGGCAGTCCCAACTCCTTGCGTCTTTGCTCGTACGCCTGCTCACTAGCGATTCGTCTTTGCTTGTAAACCTCCAAATCCTTGTTAGTGACACGACGAGCGGTCCCAGATTGACTTGTTTTATTGGAGTCACCGGTTGCTACTGTTTTATTCGCATGGTTCATGAAGCTGCCAGGCGATTCGTTATTCGCGTATTCGGTGGCCAGAACGTCGACCGCAGCCAATTGCACTGCCACCTGAATACCCGGACTTACCTCGTAGACCAGATTTCCTCCAGTTACGACGAATTGATTCGGTATTTCGATGCGTCTTCCGTTACGCAACACCAACGTGTAGGCGCTAGCGCAAACCGCTGACATTGCTAGGGTGATAAGAATCATGAGGGTTCGAGGGATAGATATGCCGCCCATTCTTGCTGACATGACAACACCTCTAGAGAGAATCGTTCTGGTTTGTGTGGCGGACAGTATACACTCGCCGAAAAACGAATCCCAATGTTTTTCAACGAATTTCTTTGCAACGAAACCCTTCCTCTGATATACATGCGCCGCATTTACCTAACGCAATCTTGCGGGCGCTGACCTCGCACGCCCATCACAGGAGAGTCAGTGCGGGCGCTTCCTTTAACTGATCTTTCACAGAGGAGCTAGAGAAGGCATGGCCAAGACTGTTTGCAAAATACTGGGCGTTGTATTTCTGTTGGTCGGCGTTCTTGGGTTTACGCATTTACTGGACGCCGTGGGCGCACACCTTACGCCGGTTCATAACGTTGTTCACATTGTTTCCGGCGTGATTGCTTTGTATTTCGGATTTGCTGGTTCACTTGCAGGCGCGAAGGGTTTCTCACTCGTATTCGGTGTCGTCTATCTCGCTCTTGGCATTTTAGGGATGGCATTAGGAACGGGACCTCAACACATGTGGGAAGTTGGACCATTGCACCTTGGTCAGGTGGATCATGGAATCCACATCTTACTCGGTGTTGTTTTTCTGGGTGGCGGTCTCTTTACAAAAACTTCATAACAGTTCGCTTTCAGGTTGCAAGGTGGTATTTCGGTAAGCTGACGCAATTGCGCCCTCGAAATCTTTAACCTTGCAACCTGAACCTTTCTTCAGAACCTCAGGTTTACTCCACTTCTGAAAGTCGTGCGCGGTGCAAGGAATCCGTTTTCAAAGTATTTTTGGTGAAATAGGTTTTCCAAACCGCCAAAGATCACTAAAGTCAACGTTTCTGTTTGTTGTCTTTCGTAACTCACAAACACGTCTCCCTTCGTGTAACCAGCAAACGTCAGTTCTGCCATCCGAAACGGAAAATTGTTTTCAAACACCGGTGCGATGTACGACCCGGTTCGATTGAGATCGAAATTAAAAATGATCGAGCGATAGCGTTGAGACCAATTCAAGCCAAAGAGATGTTTGGGAATCACGTATTCAGGCTGCAAGCCAAGTCCCGAAACAAAACGATCGCTGTTGGTGTATGTATACGACGCTCTTAGATCCATTCCCTTTGTGATCGACGCATCAACATACGACTCGACGCCACGCGATAGTCCTCCTGGCCGGTTTACATAGCCGCTGAACCTGCCAAGTCCCAATGGATCGACGACAAATCCAGTGAACGCAATTACGCGCTGCAATCGAGTGTAGAAGTACGTCGCACCAAACATTACTCGATCCGAGGCAAGTCGTTGGTCGAATCCGGCGTCCACGCTGATTGACTGCTCCGCTTTAAGAGTTGGATCGCCAAACCGCACTTGGCCTGCGCTCCCAAACGTCCCTTCACCAAATCGCTCAAACAACGCAGGCGCTCGAAATCCATTACCTACATGGGCGCGAAGCTTGGTGCCTGTCGATCGAAAAAGATAAGCGATAGCTCCATCACCCGTGACCGAGCCTTCCGCTGATTGATTCTGCAGTGTTCCAGGTCTGTCGGCTGCTCTTACTCGATACGACTGAGCACGCACACCGACTGACAATTGCAACCGATCTTCAAGCAGCGAGAGTTGGTCTTGACCAAACACCGCATATGAGCGCTGTCGGTCAGTTGTATTGTTGAAGGTCGTGAACGAAGGCTGAGAGCTCTGAAAAAGAGATTCGTGTTCAAACTCGAATCCGAAGGTAGCCAGGTTAGAACGCGTAAACTGGACGTTTACGCGTCCGTCAAAAGTGTCGACGTTTCCACGGTTAACATTTAAAAACTCGAAATCGCCAAACGGAACAAAGGCAACGTAACGTGGGTCAACGGCTGGTCCGTTATAGTTTCTTCTGTTGCTTCCTACGTGCTGGTATGCAACCGAGTATGAAACTCGCTGATCTACAAGCTGCGAAAACCTCACCGAACCCGTGAGCATTCGGTTGCGTCTGCCCTGATCAGGATTGTTGAAATCAGGTTCAAAAGTAATGCCTGCAATTGCGTCTGGATATAGTTGTGAAGTTCCAAAGGCGCCTGGCAACGCGAACGGACTGTCGTTCACACGGGCGTTCGCTATCGTGCCGTAGAAATTGCCTGCAAGAGTAGTCGTTGAAGAAGGGTTAACTTGAATCCGGCCCGCGAGGGCAATATTTCCGTACTGGTCGTTACCATCAATTCCCTTCCTCACATCCAAACGATTGGCAGCAATGTTGAAGCCAACTCGTTGCCCCCCACCGGAGAATTGGATGTGCTCTCGAAACGTGTGCAACGAGCCAGCTTCAAACCCGGTGTTGAAGTGGTAACCAGAAGTCGGCGTCTCGGGGATCATATTCACGACTCCGCCAATAGCGTGTGTACCGTAGATCGACGATCCTGAACCTCGTAGAATTTCAATGCGGTCCAGTGACACTGGAACTAGATCCGAGATTAAGGAAACCGCCGAGCCATTGATGTCCCCCGCATCCCTGACACGCATTCCGTCAAGCAAAACAGCGGTATCGAAATTACGTAGTCCCCGCAGACGTAATGTTGTCAATGCACCTGTCGAGCCCTGCTGCTGGACGCGCACACCAGGAACGCCACGCAATGCTTCAGCAAGAGTTAATTCGTGCTTTGCTTCAATCGATTGCTGATCGAGATTTGTAACAACCTTGGCCACCTCATCAGTCCGCTGGACCGTACCGGTTGCACTAACAACAACACTCGCGCTGACGACTGCAGGCGATAACCGCATGTTTAATTCTTTGACTTCACCTTTATCGATTCGAACTTCTTCCGAAGCGAACGTCGCAAAGCCCTCAGCGCGAACTTCGAGCAGATACACGCCCGGACTTAAGTCTTTGAAACTGTATTCGCCGTTGTCGCGGGTGGTAGTAGCGAGTTGAAATGATGATCGTGAATTCAGAACGACTTGAGCACGTGTTATGGAACCGCCATTCTGATCAGTAACTGTGCCTTTAATCGAGGCGCTTGATTGGGCCGAGGTAACTGGAAACAGAAGCAACAGGAAAGTAATGCTTGAGAGAAATCGTTTTAGAGTTTTCATTTAGCTTCTCCTGCCCGACGCAGTGCGAGCTGAAAAGAGTAGATGCTTAGGTTTCCTGACTCGCAGTTGGCGTCTGGAGACGCCCATATTTCATGCCTTCCCGAACACGTCATGAGGTCAGTACCATCTCGCGGTAGCTGGTGGTTCCAATCACCGTTGAAGGTCTAGAGGTTTGCAGCGCCACCCGCTACGGCGAAGTGTTATCGGCCTAATGACATCTGTTCAGTGGCTAAACCTGAAACATTCAAACTGCTTACAGTTGCGCGGGCAGTGACGGCTTCCCACCGTCTTCCCTTCAGCATCTGCTCATTGTTTACAAAGACCGATGTCGTTCGAGCACCGGCGTAATACGAGGCACACCCGAGATTGGATGTGCATCGACTAGTACTTGGACTTCGAAAACCTGCTCCATCAATTTCGACGTTAGGACTTCTTTGGGTTTTCCAAACCGCACGACTTTGCCATGGTTCATCAGCATTACGTGGTCTGAGAATTGAGAAGCGAGGTTCACATCATGTGTAACAACTAAAGCTGCGGCCAACTTACGGTCACATCGCTCGCGGACCAATTCAAGTAGCATTGCCTGATGCGACAAATCGAGATTTGCTGTCGGTTCATCCAAGAGCAGAATCGAAGCCTCAGTTGCGAGAGCGCGAGCCAGAACAGCTCGTTGACGTTCGCCGCCTGACAACTGATTCATTAGACGATCAGTCAAGTGGCCAAGCTCTGTTTCAGCCAACACCGATTTAGCAATTCGCAAGTCTTCCAACGTCTCCCACCCCCAAGTGCTTGTTGCTGACCAGGCAAATCGTCCACCCAGCACAAACTCGAAAACGGTTATTGGAAAGCGAAGCTCCGCCTCCTGCGCCACAACTGCCAATCTCTTCGCGATTGCTCTTCTACTGAAAGCCTTCAAATCACTACCATCGAGTAAGATAGCTCCGGACGCTGGTTGGAGATAACCGTTCAGAGATTGCAACAAGGTCGACTTTCCCGAGCCATTTGGACCAATGACTGTGATCAACTCGCCGGGATTGAGTACCAGCGAAACGCCTGCAACCGCGTTGCGACTGCCGTAATTAATTGTCAGATCTCGAGCCTCAAGCATGCCTGGTTAGCTCTTCCTCAAGAGATAAATAAAGAGTGGAGCCCCGATTAGCGCCGTGATTGCGCCGACAGGAAGTTCTCGTGGTGCGATGACGGTGCGAGCTACCGAATCCGCGACAATCACAAACAGTGCCCCACCAAGGGCCGCAGCAGGAATGCTGATTCGGTTATCACTGCCAAGCGAAAGCCGTGCAAGATGTGGCACAACTAACCCGACGTAACCCA
>PSRF01000186.1 GCA_003175865.1 Blastocatellia bacterium | reverse complement strand
ACCGACGACTTTAACAAACGCTGGGTTACCAAATCCGGATATCTGCGGTTGGGTGCTGTCGAGTGCGTATAGCGATGAACTGCCAAACCAAAATGGCCTTCGTTCTGCTCACCCGGCACTTGAACAACATAGTCTCCTGGGCCCAACAACTTCACAATCGCAAGTGAAAGGTCAGCGAAGTGCTCGGGGTCTGCACGTTTGCGTCGATCAAGGAATTCAGCGAGCGCGCGGACGTCAGGCTCCGATGGCAAAGTTTCCTTCAACTCCGCTGCAATCTCGACAATGCGAGGCCAGTTTTGCGGTGTTCTTACAACACGCCGTAACGAAATAGCGCCACGACTATCAAGAAACTCAGCCATTGCCGCGTTCGCTGCGATCATGAAGTTCTCGATGAGGTCACGTGCGCTGTTTTGTTCGTCCAGGGCGAGGTCAACAACGTCGCCGCTGCTGTTTACTACAGGTGTCGCCTGAATGGTTTCCAGATTTAGAGCGCCGCGGGCTGTGCGTGCGCTCTTTAAATTTATTGCAGCGTCGAACTGCAACCGAACCTGGTCTTCAAGTTTTGGAACACGCGAAACCTCATCTGGTACTTCGCTCTGTTTATCGAGCCATTTGCCCACGATCTCGTAAGACATCTTCGAGTAGTTCCGAACGACTGCGCGATAAACATCTCGTGTGATAAGGGCACCGGCGTTATCGACTAGAAACTCGATGACGATTGCCAACCTATCCTGATCTTGAAGGAGTGAACTTTTGTTCGTTGACAGATCTTCCGGCAGCATCGGGAAGGTGGTCACGCCTGTATAAACGGAAGTCGTGTTTTCGAGCGCGTATTCATCGGCAGGAGATCCTTTGGACACAAACGCGTCGACGTCCGCAATTCCAATCAAAACTCTAAACCGACCATCATCAATCTTTTCGACAAACTCCACCTGATCAAGATCACGTGATGACAAATTATCGATCGATGACCAGAGCAGTGAACGCAGATCTCGTGCATTGTTTTGCGTAATGACATCTGATTCAACGGCAGCTTCTGCCTCGCGAATGACAGTCGGAGGAATGTCGGGCTTGAAACCTTCCGCAATCATCGTTTGACGTGCGATGGCAAGGATGTTTTCTGAGTGATGGTCGATATATTTCATGGTTTACTTTGCGAAGACCGACAAGAACTTGACAGTCAAATGAATTAACAAACGTCGGGGCAGTAATGTAATGAGATAGATAACGAATCACCCCGTTGGATAGTCATTGCCCAAATTAGAGAAACCACTCAACTCTGTTCTGCACTTGGATGTTTGAGCGTTTTGCTTTACTGTGTGCGCTTTGTTTTACACTACTCAACTGACCGAACACTTTAAGGAGAACCTACTTGGCAGCAGAAGACCTGATTCCCGCGCAAGGCACGATCATCGACAAACAACCGAATGCGTTTTTCAAGGTACAACTCGATAACAGCGATCACATTGTGTTAGCAGCTATTTCCGGCAAGATGCGCAAGAACCGAATTCGCATTCTGGTTGGCGATCGCGTCAGTGTGGAAATGTCCCCCTATGACCTTACGCGCGGCAGGATTACGTATCGGTATAAATGAACTTGGAGCTTTGTACTTTAAACTTGGCTGGCAACTGAATGAAGAACAAAGTACAAAACCAAAGGCCGTCGGGCTTATTTAAATTCAAATGATTTAACGTAACTATCAAACGCCGCGTTCCATTGTTCGACGGTCTTCGCAGGCCCGACCAACTTCACAAAGTAAGATCCCTTGGGCGTTTCCACTACGGCACCGCGGAGGCGATAGTTGTCATTGCTGCTGAAGTTGCCGCTGCCAGGGGTCATCTCGGCCGAATAGGTACCCACCGCATCAACCGTAGTCACCTTTAATCCATTCACAGTGAGTGTCTCAGACTTCGCCTTCGAAGACGGCGGGCTGCCATCTGGTTGGTGCATCTGATTGATCCACCGATCGATATTTGCCTGCGTTCCTCCACCCTGTCCCTGGCCAAAATAATAAAGGACAAGCGATGCATCCTCACTGTCACCAGCAGCTTTAGGCAACTTATATTGCGCAACGCGCATGCTTGAGCTGGGTTTCTCGACTACCCAACCTTCAGGGACTTTGTACTTCAGTTCACCATTGGCGCTTTGCGTGGCCACGACTCCGTTTGGTTGTTGCGAACCGTTCGCAGCAGTTCCTTTTGAGCAGGCCCAGCAGGAAATACAAAGCAATAAAATTGCGACAATTGTTTTTGACATGGCGGTCATTTAACAGCAACAGAGAGGCGAACGGCAAGGACGACAATGTGGCTGCTTTTTAGCATTCCAATACACCCGAATCATGGTGACGCTCTGGTTACTGGCGTGTTAGTATGCCCCTGTCATGCATGGAGATATCGTTCTTATCCGGCTCATATTTACCGGGATTCTAGTAGCAGCGGGATACATTCTGAAACCGGTCGCGGGCGATTCCTGGATATCAGCAGGTGTCGGCGCTCTGGTTGCAATTTGCATTATCCTGTTTGAGCTACGAATCCGTCGCGCCACTCTAAAAACACTCATAGGTGCAGCTGCTGGATCCATTTTGGGTATTGTCGGAGCTTACCTAATTGGATCGCTGATCAGTCGGCAGGAATCCATGGCGGTTGCGCCTGAGGTAAAAACGTTTCTGACGCTTGCTCTTACGTTTTTTATGGCCTACGTCGGTCTAATGGTCGGCGCGGCGAAAGGCGACTATCTCGATCTGTCGGCACTTGGTGGAATCTTCAGTGACAAGGTTACGCGTCGCGATCTGAAGATACTCGATACTTCGGTCATCATCGACGGTCGCATTGCCGATGTCGCAGAGACAGGGTTTCTGACGGGATCATTAATTATTCCGCAATTCATCCTTCGCGAGTTGCAGCAGGTCGCCGATTCTCCTGATTCATCAAAGCGGCAACGTGGACGACGTGGTCTGGACATGTTGAATCGGTTGCAGAACAACAGCTCGCTCGACATTCAGATCGTAGAGACTGACTTTCCGTCAGTCCGCGAAGTCGATTTGAAACTAATAGAGCTCGGCAAACAGCTGGATGCAGTTATTGTCACTAATGATTTCAATCTCAACAAAGTGTCGCAGTTGCGTGGTGTGAGCGTTCTAAACATCAACGAGTTAGCAAACGCGCTCAAGCCAGTAGTTCTCCCCGGTGAGGCGATGCGTGTCTTCATCTTGAAAGAAGGCAAAGAATACAACCAGGGTGTTGCTTATCTCGACGACGGCACGATGGTTGTAGTCGACAATGCCCGGCGTTTGATTGGAAAGAATGCTGATATCGCAGTCACGAGTGTTCTGCAGACGACCGCAGGCAAAATGATCTTTGGTCGTTTGTGGGAAGAGACTGAAAACGGAACCCACAACGAGATTCATCGGACGAACGGCACTACGCGACGTCCCGCGCGCAGTTCACCGGCCCCGGTTCGCATCACTGACTCTGAGCCCATCACAGAAACGTAAGGTGCAACCGAGCTCCAACCACTCTTCATGAATACCGCCATTATTGCTGCCGCCGGCAGTGGTGCCCGGATGGCGAGTGGTCGGCCAAAACAGTTTCTTCCTCTTGCCGGCATCCCAATCATTGTGCACACGCTCAAGGCATTTGAGCAGTGCGAAGATATCGACGAAGTCATCGTTGTGCTTCCAGCCGACGAGACCAGCGAATTTATTTCGGTGGCAGGCAAATACGGTCTGAGAAAAATAGGACGAGTGGTTTCGGGAGGAGCAACCCGAGCTGAATCAGTTAAGCGTGGACTGCTGACGATCAGAACTGTAACTGCTGAAGTTGTAGCTGTTCACGATGGTGTCAGGCCGTTCGTAACTGTTGAAGAAATCAGTGAGACCGTGAAGTCGGCACGCGAGCACGGCGCAGCTATTCTTGTTGCTTCCGCGGTGGATACAATTAAGCGCGTTAGTGGTGACGCGGTAATCGACACGCTGAGCCGCGCTGATTTGCGACGTGCGTTGACGCCTCAGTGTTTTCGATATGAGCTATTGCGTCGAGCCTATGACAGCGTTGACGTGAACGATCCAACGTTGACCGACGACAGTTTATTGGTTGAGCGGCTTGGTGAACGAGTATCTATCGTTGAAGGAAGTGCTGCGAACATCAAGATCACGACGCCGCAGGATTTAGTCGTGGCCGAAGCGTATTTGAAGGGTTGTCACTAAACAATGTCCGTGGTCAGTGGTTAGTAGTCAGTTGTGGTTTGTCGGAGTAGGTCCTAATACGTCCAATGGGTCCGATAACTTGATTCCGGACCACTGACAACTGACCACGGACAACTGACAAATCTAAAATCGAAAATCCAAGATCTAAGAATGTTTCGCATCGGCATCGGCACTGATACACATCGCCTGGTTAAAGGTCGACCGCTGTTCCTTGGTGGTGTGCACGTGACTTCAGAACGAGGAGCAGAGGGACACTCCGATGCAGATGCACTTTGCCACGCGGTTGCTGATGCAATACTTGGTGCACTCAGTGACGGCGATATTGGGGTGCATTTCCCTGATAAAGATCCGCAGTGGACTGGTGTTAACAGCATGGAATTACTGTCCCGCGTGATGTGGCTCGCGCGAAAACAGTGCCTTCAGGTTGTCAACGTCGACTCTACTATTACACTCGAATCACCCCGACTCCGTCCGTATATCGATTCAATGCGAGACAATCTCGCTGGAGTACTGGGCGTGGACCATGGTTGCGTGAGCGTAAAAGCGAAAACGGCTGAAGGACTGGACGCCGTGGGCAAGGGACTCGCAGTAACGGCGCAGGCTGTGGTTTTGATGGAGAAGGCAGCCAAGGAAACAGCTTGAGACCTCAGGACGTCATCCGAAAAAAACGTGACCGGCAAGAACTGTCACCCGACGAGATCAGATACTTCGTTGATGGCGTCACAACGGGTCGCATTGCCGATTATCAAATCAGCGCTCTATTAATGGCGGTGTATTTGAACGGCATGACCCAAGCCGAACAGCAGGCACTCACCGAAGCCATGTTGCTATCCGGGAATATTCTCGATTTCTCGGATCTGCCCAAACCAAAAGCTGATAAACATTCCACGGGTGGAGTAGGCGACAAGACTTCGTTGTTGATTGCGCCACTCGTTGCCGCCTGTGGTGTTTGTGTGCCTATGATTTCGGGCAGGGGTTTGGGTCATACGGGTGGCACTCTCGATAAGTTGGAATCCATTCCTGGCTTCCGGGTAAATCTGAGTACTGCTGAGTTTCGCAAGGTGCTCGACGATGTTGGTTATGCAATGGCCGGACAAACTGCTGAGCTGGCGCCGGCTGACAAGAAGATGTACGCATTGCGCGATGCCACATCGACAGTTGAAGCCATACCGCTGATCGTTGCATCGATTATCTCGAAAAAGGGAGCAGCTGGTCTCGACGCCATGGTGATTGACGTGAAGGTCGGGAACGGCGCTTTCATGCGCGAGGCGGATCGCGCTGAAGCGTTGGCCCATGCCTTAGTCAGTACGGGCAACTCGTGTGGCATACGCACGCGAGCACTTCTGACTGATATGAACCAACCTTTGGGTCGAGCCGTAGGTAATTCACTTGAGGTCCTGGAATGCATCGAGATCTTGCGTGGCGATATGAAGGAGGGCGCTCGTCCTGTTCTCGATCTTTCACTCGAGTTGTCCGCGCATATGCTTGTGTTGGCAAATGTCGAGCAAAGTCTCAAATCTGCACTTCAACGGTTGCAAGGAGTATTAAGTTCTGGTGATGCGCTTGAATGTTTGCGTCGCAACATCACAGCGCAAGGTGGTGACGCGCGCGTCTGCGATGCCCCTGCGGATTTTCTGCCTTTGGTAAGCGAACCAGTTAAGGTAGAATCCGCGCGCTCCGGCTTCATTACAAGGGTAGACACCACTGAAATTGGCCACACGATCGCAGCAATTGGCGGGGGGCGTGTGCGTATCGAGGATCAAGTTGATCCAACGGTTGGGTTCGTTGCGGAATCGAAACTCGGTGAACAGGTTATCGCAGGCGAAACGATTGGTGTTGTGTACTGCGCCGATGTTTCAAAAGCGCGCGAAGCGGCTGCGCGGATCAGTGCAGCGTACGAGATTGGTGATGCGCCGCCGACAACGCTCGAGTTAATTAAGGAAGTAGTAAACGAATGAATACGTTTAGCGGTAGCCACCGGATGCGACAGACGACTGGATGAAAACGTTGAGCACTGCATCCGGTCGCTACCGCTCGCGGTTCTAAATCTGGAGTTCTACTAATGCGCGTCGAGAAGAAATTGTCACTGAGAAAGATTAGCCTTGTTGTCTTAGTGGCATTCGCCTGTGTGACGCCGCTTCTGTTGACCTCGTGCAATCGCGAAAGTTACGCAGCTGATGACAAGTCGAAGATTCATGTTGGGATTGTTTTCGACATAGGTGGAAAGGACGATCGTTCCTTTAACGCCGCTGCCTGGGAAGGGGTGAAGCGAGCAGCCAAAGATCTCCCAATTGTGCTGCGTGACATTGAACCCGGAACTCCCAACGCGATTGAACCAGCCATGCGGGCCTTCGCGGAACGAGGCTACGATCTGATCATCGGCGTCGGTTTTGCTCAAGCGCCAATCATGGAACTGGTTGCGAAAGACTATCCCAACATCCACTTTGCAATCATCGATGGTGTGAGTCAGTTGCCGAATGTTGCGTCGTTGGTTTTCAAAGAGCACGAGGGTTCATATCTAGTTGGTGTACTGGCAGCGAATGCTTCGAAGACAGGTACGATCGGTTTTCTCGGCGGAATGGACATCGGACTTATTCATCGTTTTGAGAAAGGTTACGAGGAGGGAGCGAAGTCTGTTAATCCAAATATACGCATCATTCAAAACTACGTGGGAGTAACTGACAGCGCGTGGAACAATCCGGGGAAGGGCAAGGAACTTTCGCTTGCTCAAATCGGAAAAGGTGCTGATGTCATCTT
>PSRF01000250.1 GCA_003175865.1 Blastocatellia bacterium | reverse complement strand
AGTGCTCTTGGCTTTACGGCCATCTGGATAGCGCATTCCAGCGAGGAGAAGATGAAAATGATCAATAAATCTACACCGATCCTGCACGTTGAAAATGTCGAACCCGGCTTGAAGTTTTGGACCGAACGCTTCGGATTTAAAACAACTGTTCAAGTGCCTGAAGGCGACCATATTGGCTTTGCCGCAATCGATAACGGCACTGTGGAGCTTATGTATCAGACCTATGAGGGAATGAAAGACGCTGGTCCTCTATCAAAGGCAGCAGAGCAAGGACCGAGCTTTATTTTCATGGAAGTCCCAGACATCCATGCGATTAGAAACGCATTAAGACAGACGGAGATCGTGCTGGACATCCATGACACGCCCTACGGCGCAAAAGAGATCGTCGCAAAGGAACCAGGCGGCCACTACGTGATCTTTGCGCAATTGTCGGATCAAACGAACCAATAGGAGAACGCCCATGCAAACGGAAGAACGCCAATTAAAAGACCTGGTGTCAATTGGTCCAGCGATGCTGGAAGATTTTGGGTTGCTGGGAATAAACACTGTGGCGCAGCTTCGCAAGCGAAGTCCTCAACGAATGTACCAGCAACTTTGTCGATTAAAGGGAAAACGCATCGATCTTTGCTGTTTCGATGTGTTTGTTGCGGCGGTCGCACAGGCGAAAGATCCGTATCTACCAATTGAGCAAAGGCAATGGTGGTATTGGAGTAAGGTTCGCAAGGCGAGAACGGTCGATCACTCTAAGTTCGTTAATTGAAAATCAACTGCATTCCTGAATGCTCAGTTGAAACGAACGTTGGAGTCACCTCGAACACATCTTGGATTCGTTCAGAGGTGAGGACGGCTGACGGCGCTCCGTTGGCGACTATACGTCCATGATTTAGCAATACGATTTGATCGGCAAATCGCGCAGCGAGATTGAGATCATGTACCACCCCAACTGTCACGACACTTGGCGAATCTGTGAAGGTTCGGATCTTTTTTAGGAAGTCGATCTGATGACGAATGTCGAGAAAAGTGAGTGGCTCATCAAGGAATAGATAACGGCCCGATGACGTACTCGTCGAAGCGTCGTACCACAACTGAGAAAGGACGCGTGCGAAGTTGACGCGCTGACGCTCGCCACCACTCAATGTCTGATAATTGCGATCACTGAATTCCGTAACATCGAAGTGTTGCATTACTTCGTCAACTATCTTTTCATCAGTCGTCCCTGGCCGGCCGCCAAAATGAGGATAACGGCCCATCATGACAACTTCACGCACCGACAATGGAAAAGCTACTTCGATCGCTTGCGAAAGTACGGCGCGACACTTCGCAAGCTCCAACTCGCTGGTTTTACCAACGTTCACTCCGTCGTACTCCACACTACCAAGCTGAGGTCGAAGCAAACGAGCAAGAACTTTGACAAGAGTGGATTTCCCCGCCCCGTTTGGTCCGATGATTAGATGAAGTTTGGCCGGCGCTAGTGATAAAGAGATGTCAGAAATGAGCGACTTATTACCGACTGAGAACGTGATGTTGCTAGCTGTAAGCATCGAAGAATCAATAGACGTACTGCCGGCGACGGAGTAGGAAAATGAATACCGGGACACCTACTACAGAGGTGACGATGCCAATAGGAAGTTCGGCAGGTCGCACACAAATTCGTGCGACCAAATCTGCCGAAGTGAGTAGGGTCGCACCCATGAGAGCACTGCCAATGATCAGAAAGCGATTATCAGCTCCACCAGTCATGCGCAGAATGTGTGGCACCACAAGCCCGACAAAACTGATGACGCCAGTGAAGGCGGTCGCAATTGCGACAATGACGACGTTAACGGAAAGGATGATCCACTTAAGACGATTGACGTTAACTCCCAGATAAGTCGCTTCTTCTTCTCCAATCATCAACGCGTTGAGTTGTTTTGCATAGCGTAGTGCGACGATCGATCCAAGAATGGTTGAAATCCCCACAATCTGAACCGCTTTCCAACTCGCACCGGATAGAGTTCCCAGGCTCCAAAATGTGATCGAGCGCGCTTGTGGATCACGCGCGATGTAGGACAAAAATCCTATCCCACTCATGAAGAGCGCATTCACGGCGAGGCCAGTCAGTAACAACATAACTATTGAACTGCGTCCATCTTCTCTGGACCGGGCGAGAAGAAAAACGAGATAAGTCGAGACAACTCCTCCAACGCAAGCCGCTATCGGTAAGCTCCATAAACTGGGGCTGATTTGAAACGCGCTCCCAAGTACAAAGAAAAACGCGGAGCCGAATGCGGCGCCACTTGATGTGCCAACCAGTCCGGGTTCCACGATGGGATTTCGAAACAGCGCTTGCATGAGGGTCCCGCCGACGCCCAGGCTTGCGCCGACTAACAAACAAAGAATCGCGCGTGAGAAACGCAATTCAAGGAAGATCCGCTGATCAAGAGTTCGTTCAGGATGCCCCGGGAAAAGAGATCCGAGAGCGTGGCTGATATCAGCAAAGGAGAAATCTATGGCGCCGTAGCGCAGTGATGCTACTAACACTAAGAGTGTCAGCGAAGCTAACACTAACAGGAGTGCTCGCCGGCTACCGTCTTGGGTTGTCACTTTTGATGAATGATGGCTGCTACTTTTGCGATGTTCTCACCGGAACGTGGTCCGAAATAATTTAGCACGTTCTCTTCGATTCGATAGATACGATTGTTCCTCGCAGCATTTGAGGGCGCAACGCCCGGCAGTGCTTTGATCTGATCTATCGAACCGCCCAGACGATCATAAGCAAAATCAGTGAGTAGAATGACATCAGGATTCGCTTGCGCGATTATCTCAGGCGATTCCATGCGCTGCATTCCATTGTTCTCAACTGCCATCTGTCCACCGGCAAGCTCAATCATTTGACTGACACCACCGCCATCTCCACCGCCACCTTTGCCCACGACAAGGTAAACGTTGGAGGCGCGTCCGTAATGTATCACCGCCACACGTGGGTGATCTGTGTACTGCTTAACTTTTTCCAACGAGGCCTCACGTTGAGAATCGAGTGTTTTGCAGAGCTCTTCAGCACGCACCTCTTTGTGAAAATAACTGCCCACCTCGCGGATTAAGGCTTTCGTTCCGTCGAATGAATCGTTCTTTGAACTGAATGTCTTCATCGGAATGTTCAACTGCTGAAGCTGTTGCACAACTTGCGGAGGGCCAATGTTGTTATCGTGAATTACAGCTGTGGGATGGAGCGAAAGAATTCCTTCAGCACTCAACGCACGATGATAGCCGACGGTCTGCACCTTTTTAACGTCAGGTGGATATGTAGTTGAGAGATCTATTCCAACCACTTGTTCTTGCGCGCCCAACGCCCAAATGATTTCGTTATAAATGGGTGAGATTACAACGTATCGGGCCGCTGTGGTGTTGTTTGCCGTGTTGTGAAAACGTGAACAACTCACCGAGAGCACAGCAACAGAGAAGAAAAGAAAAATAGGTATTCGCTTCATCGACCTTTTATTAATACATTCGGCGAGTTTGATTCCCGATACCGAATGGCAAATTGAATTTCAAGCGCAGTGAGTCTGAGGGTGACACCCTAGAATCGTCAAGCGGTGTGAGCCGTGACCAGGATTCACTTTTCTGCATTCGCCTCGATGTCGTATTTTGCTTGTGAGAGAGGCAGTGTCGTTCTAACGATTTGAGATCTGTCATTTAGGTGAGTGAGATTTTAATACCCGGTACAACGGGAGATTCTGAACTCGTTTGTAGACTTCAGCATCGGCCTGCGACGTGTCGCCAGGACATTTTTGTCGTCGGTTCCTATCGTTTAGATCAAAACACTGCACGCGGGTATGTAATCGCTTTCCGTTAGAGTCATAGAAACTGTCTTTGACGATTCTCACATGGCCCATGAATTTTCCGAAGTTACTGCGTATCTTTGCCAGTGTTCCGTCATCGCGAAAGTAATAGGTCATAACTTGAGACCAATCACCCGATGTTCCAAACTCAAATTCAGCAACTACGGCGTTTCCATCTTTCATCCATACGTCGCCCACGTCGTATAGCCGATCGGAATTGAAATTTGCCTTTCGTGCCTTTGCATTTTGGAATTCTCGCCAGTTGCCCTTGAGTGTTTCACCTGATTGGCTCTCCGGAATTACCTTGCTAAAAACCCGAGATCGATTCTGTTTATTGTTCCTAAAGCTGTCGAGTTCCTTACAGTACGCATCAATTTGAGCTATTCCGCTAACCGGTGTCTTTGAATCTTCAGTGGTTTGCATCTGAGCTCGACTTGATGAAACTCGTCCCGAAGCGCAAAAAACGATGATCGTAATTACAGCGATCACAGTCGTGGCGAATCTAATGGTCATCGTTTGCTCTCCGAGGTGAGTTATCGTTCAGTGGTTCCGTCCACGCAGTAGATGTTGTGTACAGATCGCAGAAAAAGCAGCTGACACTCAATTCAACGCTCCAACAGTCCAGCCTATGCAGTGACAGGGGCAACTTCTAACGCGGCGCTAAGTCTGATATCTCGCGACGAACTTCCGATCAATATTTTGAACTCTCCCGGTTCAACTACCCACTTCTTCTGCACAGGATCGTAGAAGGCGAATGACCGTTCATTCAATTGCATTCGCACCATTTTTGTCTGTCCCGGTTTCAGCATTACTTTTTCGAAGGCCTTTAGCTCCTTGACCGGCCTTTCGACTGATGCTTGGACGTCTTGAACATAAAGCTGGACCACCTCGGCGCCGTCTCGACGACCAGTATTCTTCAGCTGTAACTCCACGGTAAGCGACTCGCCTGCTTTGATCTTGTTCTGACTCAATTTGATGTTGCTGTAGTCGAAAGTTGTGAAGGAAAGGCCATGACCAAAAGGAAACTGAGGAGCGATATTCTTCTTATCGAAGTGCCGGTAACCAACAAACACGCCTTCTGAATAGCGCCCAATTCCGTTGACCCCTGGATACTGTTCGGCAGTTGCGACCGCCACCTCCTGACGCGCGCGCGGAAAAGTTATCGGTAGTTTGCCGGAAGGATTGACGTTGCCGAAGAGTACATCTGCGATGACACTGCCATCGTCCTGCCCGGGATACCA
>PSRF01000201.1 GCA_003175865.1 Blastocatellia bacterium | reverse complement strand
CGAAGCAGCGCAAGTTCGACGTTGTTGCGGTGTGGAAGATCGACCGTTTTGGGAGATCGCTCAAGCACCTCGTCAATGCGTTGGCAGAACTCGAAAGCCTAAACGTGGCATTCGTCAGCCTTAAAGACTCGATTGATCTCAGTTCACCGTCGGGGGTTTTGCTGTTCCAGCTAATCGCTGCGATGAGTCAATTCGAGAGGAGCCTGATTCAAGAAAGGGTAAGGGCAGGGCTTCAGAATGCGAAGCGGAAAGGCAGGAGGTTGGGTCGGCGTCCAGTCGAGGTCGATGTCGCCAAGGTAGCCACTCTGCGCGATTCTGGAGCGTCATGGCGCACGATCTCCAAGCGGATGGGGATCAGCGTTGGCAAGCTACACAAGACGTTCCAGCAGCGTTCATAAAAGGTGTCCAGAATTGTTCCGGTAAGCTGTCTGTTTTCAGTTCGGTTTTTCTCAGGGCAGGCGTTCATTTTATTGATGTTTTGTGAACAGTGTGAGTTAGACGATCTCGTCATAGGGGACATAGCCGATGACATCACTTACGGCAACTTCCCATAAGGTAGTAGTACAATTTGAAAGGGGATGCAGAGATGGTCGAACATGAACTTAATGCTACCGGCACAGAATGTGTCGCCCGTTGCGCTGCTTGCCTTTATTTCCAGTGGCAGAAGGAACACGATGGCGCACAGATCACATATTCTACAAAGAGGGTTGCGTTGCTTGTAAGTAGATTTCGTGACTGGTTGGAACAACGTGAGAAAGATCAGCAGCTAAGCACCTCTTGAAAGGGCAAACCATGAACCCTGAAACAGAGCCTCATTGCCAACGTTGCGGGTTATCCCGTTCATCGCACAGTGCGGAACCGCCTTTTGATGCGTACCGCACCGACATCAAGATGGGTGATAACCCACTATACTGCGAAGGTTTTATACCCGTAGACCCAAAACTGGATGTATGGGCCGCAGACAGGGCGTGGGTTGCTGAGCGCCTAGCGAGATATCTAGAACGACAACACAAGGAAGGAAGAAATGAAATCGTAGACCAAAACAAAAGCCCCTCCTAGCCGCTAGGCCAAGAGGGGCTTCTTTATTAATTGGCTATTTCTTCGGTGTTGCTTTCTTGAACGTTCCTTCTTGATCGATTGGAAGAATCAACTTCACGTTCTTCATCTCTACCCACATATTCGAGAACGCCTTCTCGCTCAGCACCCCTTTCACAGCGTTAGCCGCTACAGCGAAAGTGAACGTTGAAGGGAGCCGATCCCAAACAACTGACAATTGACCGATGTTCGAGTCGTATTCCGACCGCGCCAGACGAGTGATTTTTCTCGCACGCTTGGAATCAGGAACGCGAGGCGCGGAGATGATCGACGTAGACGATCTACTTGCGGCTTTGATTATCGAGGATCAAAGCCAGATTACAGATACTTTATCTGCCATGCTTGGCACAAGCGGCACCTTCGTTGGCCACCAAGAGCACCAACCGTTCCTTCCTTCGGAAGTTACGACTACAGTGCTGGCGGCAATCCAGCAGTCACCACCTCGGTCTGAGGCCATTCCCGAATCTACTGATATGCCAATCTCTCCGGCTCTCAGCGAGACCTTGGCTGCAGCAAGTGAGCTAAGGGAGAGACTTCAGAGCAAGGAGGTTCGGCCATTACACCTCTTCGCAGCGGTGTTGGGACAGAAGAGCAAGGGTGCTCAGTTGTTGCGAGATGCTGGGATTACTGAAGAAAGGATCGTGGACGAAATTCGCCGAGAAGATGCGTTCTAGTGCTCTCGACGGAGTGTTAGGGCCGATGCTCTGGCATTTGGTTCTTTGGAGGCCGGATAGTTCGGTGACAGAATGAAGCGTCGAATTTTGGCTGATGCTGCAACGAT
The DNA here is from genome assembly GCA_003175865.1 of Blastocatellia bacterium. Lineage (GTDB taxonomy): Bacteria > Acidobacteriota > Blastocatellia > Pyrinomonadales > Pyrinomonadaceae > PSRF01. The sequence continues at coordinate 6,236 of PSRF01000201.1, read as the reverse complement.
TCATTACCGATGAAGAGATAAACACCGCGAATGCGATGATGGGTTGGCAGTTTTGGTTTGCTCCGATAGTTTTCGGGGCAGTTTCCTTAGGTCTTCTCTTGGCCTACGCGTTTACCCGAGACCCTCTCCTAGGCTTCTTACTCCTTTGCTTGGGTTGCACGGCAATACTCATCTGGATTGTCCAACTTCGGGAACACGACAAGTTTCGTCGCGATATCCAGAAGCGTGTGGTCGAAGTCGTCGAGGGGGCACCGGAGAAGGTTGGGACTTCGAGGCTTGGATTTTGCATTCTGCACATAGCAGGCCGTCGAGTCAGAGTGTCGAACGACCACTACGGGGAACTCCGCGAGGCCAACGCTGTCATGGTTGCCTTTCTGCCCGAGTCTGCAATTGCCGTTCGCGTGCTCGTGACACGCGGTATCGGACTGTAGTGGACTCTGATTCATTCGCCGTTGCAAGCTACCCTACAAAGTTAAAAGTTGGTTAAAATTCCCGGCCTTACTTGATTTCTGTGCGGAAGTCCGCTAATGTACAGAAACCTTTCTGTCACAGACAGTGACAAATACGCCCCGTTTCAAGTTCCTCCTCTTTTGGAGTTCAGCGTAATCATGGCATCTGATTCGTGTCTTAACCACGAATGGCAAACTTTGTATCGAGCAGCCATTTTGGAAACCGGCAAGAACCTTGTCCCTCAGTGGGTCTCGGAAGCAGAAGAGGCTGTCGCGGACGAGAAGTCTTTTGCGCTGACAGCACTCCCGAAGAAAGAGAGGCGTTGGAGGATGCGCTCTACGCGTTACGTGCGTCCCGAACTGCTTCGCAGAAAACCGAAGCTGCGTAATGCCATTGAGGAGATACACGATGAGTGAACCACGATCTCCTCTGGAGTGGCAAACGCTTTACGCGGCTGCGATGTTGGAAAGCGATAGCAGGCGTGTGCCGCTACGAATTGAGAGAGCCAGCGAGGCCATTCACACTCGGCTGATGCAATTGCCAGAGACGTCTTCCGCTCGCTCGGAACAGGTGGAATTGCACTCGGCCCTCAAGTATCTACGTCGTTTGAAAGCGCAGCATAACCTGCCGCTGACTTAAAAATGCGAGCACGCTAATAGGGCTTTCTCCTTCCTTTTACAGGGTGGCATGATGGGCACGCCCTTTTGCTGAATGGATAACATGGCGATATTTTTGTGCGATGCCGCGTTAGCGAAGGCAAGCAGATGTTGACGGCCTTATAATAATTGCATCGTGGAACAGAAGATGGCAGACGAACAACTTGCTCGACTAGAGTCATTCAGAGCTCTCATCAAAGCAGCAGAACGAGGCGCTCCCATCCCGCCCGTCAACCCAGACGATCTCAGGCGTCTGCATGATACTCATGCGGCCATATCAAGGCGTTATCCCGGCAAAGACGGGGTAGTGACTGTCGATTCGATTGCTAGGGTTTGCAGTAGCGGGGCAAATCTGCCTGCAGTCTGGCTCCGTTACACTCGACTCAGATTATTGATTAACGAGGGTATTCTTACAGAATGGCAACGCTCCACAGGCTTAGATGACACTGTCTACGAAATGGCTGCGACCATCCCGATGAAAGGTTTCCAGCTAGACCAAGAGGCTTTCCTTCGACTACTTCGTTACGAAGCTGTTGCATGATTCACCGTTACCAAGCCGCAAGGCGATGAATCGATTCAACCCTCTTGCGGACTTCGCTCCGCATCGGAATCGTGTTCTCCGCATGTCTTTTTAGCTGCCGCCGGTATCTGCCGGGGCTGTTGACTACCGGATTTTCGACGCATAATGTGGCGGTTTGAATGAGGAGGAACCTTCAATGCCACACTATGTGACACTCGTGCGCTACACCCAGCAAGGAATCTCGAAGATCAAGGATAGCCCTTCGCGACTTGATTCGGCGAAGAAAGCCGCTGAAAAGGAAAAGGGGAAGATTCAGGCGTGGTACCTGACCATGGGACGGTACGATGCCGTTTTGATTTCCGAGTTCCCTAGTGATGAAGCCTGTGCCAAATTCGCGCTGTCAGCGGGTTCGCTCGGAAACATCTCCACTGAAACCTTGAAGGCATTTCCCGAAGCGGACTATCGCAAAATCATTGGCTCACTTTAGCGGATTTCCGGTCTCACAATGTGCCGCCTGATTCACTGGCGGCTTTTTTTTGTGAATGGATGTGATTCAAAGAGCATCGACTTCGTTTTGCAACACCGGAAACGCTTCCGCCTTCAAGCTCTGCTTTATGGGTCGCTTCACGCGAACCCCTTTCGCTGGATTGAAAAGCACACCGTCGGCACCCATCCGCAGCATCCATTTCCAGAACCCACGCAAGATACTCAGTTCGATGTTGACCGTCGTCGGACTTGCGCCCTCCTTCAATCTCTGCTCCTTGTAATCCTCAAGATCGGCTCGAAGAAACTCATAGGTGAACCGCTTGTGGGGAAAATGTGCGTAGAACTTTGACAAAGCACGCGAATACCTTTCATAGGTGGCTGGCGGAGAGTTCTGGAAAAGGTACGCCTCATAAAGTCCGAGCCAGCGCGTGATCTTGAAGGATTCATCGTTCGACTGCCCTGTTGACGGGGTTGTTATGGCCGATGTTGGATTGAGTGAGTTTTTCATTACAGTTGCTTTGTTCTCCTTGGGTCGGTAGCGGCAGAACGCTGGCTGATGGAAAAGAGTTTCCACTCAGAGCCGCTGTTTATGCGCCTGTGAGGCGCGGCAATAATTGTTTTGCAACTCTCGAAGGGGTCAGGTCGTTGCACAGCTAGACCTGCTGGTCTTGGTTTGAGCTAAGGCTCGGGACTTTTTTCAGTTCTTTAGTTTTTTCTTGGGGCTGTCCCGCTCGCGCTCTGGGTCTTGCTGTCGGTTGAATGAATGGCCGGGGACTGAAAGGCGTTGAAATAAAAGAAAAAATGAAAAAAGTTAATAAACCCAGTCATTCTACGGATGTACAGGTACTCCTTTCCTCAGTTGATGTTCGGAAGAAGGGGTGAAATTGCCACCCCTTCCCCTTACTGTTCCACGTCATTGGGGTGATTCTTCTTATGTTCCTCGGCGTAGTCCTTGTAGACGTATATGACAGCATTCCTGCCACCAGTCTTTCGCGTGAATCGAACCACCACACCACCATCACAGAGAGTCAGCACGCGTTGCTTTCGTTCTGTAGTTGGCGTTGACTGTAATGTCCGAGTCAGAGTGGTTAGACTTAGACCTTCCACGCCTGCCTGCTTGATCAGTTGCTCAATCTTCAGCAGCTCCGCCCCTTCGCGAGTCATCCCTGTGGGCAGTAGTCCGAGGATTGTCTCCTCTACTTTGGCCGCTGTCGCTATCGCTTTCCTCATGGAATCCACTGTTACGTTCAGCGACCTCGACTGAGCCACCTCGTGAATCACCGCGAGCTTGAGTACTTGATTCCTAAGCCTGTTGAAGAAGGGTTTTGCCAGAGCCGGATTAGCTTGAGACATAAAACGATGGTGAGCCTTCAGGTACCAGTCCTCATATTCGGCTTGCACGTCTTTGGACAGCTTCACGCTGCCCTGAAGAGAGTTAATCTCTCGCAACAGATCGAACCAATTCTGCACGGACGCGGGGGTCAGTTCGCTTTGGTATCGGGATGATCCTGCCGTTGCCTTCCAGCTTGAGCAAAAGAAAACGCGGTAGGAAGCCACCGGTAGTATCCTCCTGCACGAGGTTCGCGATCAGCCAGTCTTCTGAGCTAGTCGCCACAATGTTGAGACGGGGGGCCAGCGAGAACTCGATGCTTGGAGTGTCTTTATCCTGCTTCCCCGTCTTGCGGTATTTGATCGCGGGTGGCACCTCGTAGTTGTCATACCGATCTGTCAACCACTCTTTGCTACCACCGAAATTGGCCTGCCCGAGCTTTTTGAGAACAATAGACATCTCCGGCCAGACGAATAAGCCCTTCGGGTTCTCGGCGACGTCTTGGTACAGCGCTACATCACTGCCCCACGCAGCAGATCGTGTGAGGTCTTGAAGGCCGGCCTCGTTGAGAACTGGTGTGGCGAGGCCGACCAGCGTGTTCCGTCCGAAACCACTCTCCGAGATCATAATTAGCCAGCAGTCTATCGGAATCTTTACTGGCCCATGTTCGATGTAGACGCCGCTTCGGTTCAGAACCGCCCCAAGGATAGCGATTGCGATGGCCTCATGCGCCTCTGCAGGTGCTTCGAGAATGTCAGCATATTCGCGATATGCTGAAATGAAGTTCTTCTTAGACTTGGGCTGCGTCGGTTTTTGCGACACCGTTTCCTCAGTCGCTGGAAGTGCCTGTCCAAGAGGAGCTTCTGGAATGGGTTGAGAGTTACTTACTGTAGTCGCCATTCGTACCTCGATTGTTTCGACAGTGATTTTGGCGAGAGTTGTCCAACTTGATGGTCTCGGCCTTTCGGGCGAGAGTGATACGCCCGTTTTCGTACTTCAATTCGACGCTTCCGTAGAAGCTTGATCGCTCAAGTTCTCGTAGGAACTCGTTCAACGTGTTGTCCATCGGTTGCTCTTTCTTGAAATGCAGGTTGCCGCGCCGGGAGGTGTCAGCGGCTAGAGAGGGACTGTAGATCAGCGCCTCTGCCTATTAGAGATTCCAAAAGCGGAAAAGACGACAGCACGAGCGGAAAAGTCACATTTCAAGGCGGCTACAATCCTCTAGCAGACTCCTAGAGCAAACATCGGCCCAAACACCCCGTCCAGTAAGCCATTCAGCGGCATCCAATCATTTTCTCTGAATCGAAAGTAGCTGCTCGCCTCATCTAATTACAAGCGGCAACCCCACCGCTGAGGCGTGCAGGTTACTGCCACCTCGCAGTATTCGGGCTTCTTCAGCCCTGTGGCATCTGCCACTACCGAGCGCTTGTCGCCGGACTTCATTAAAAGGAAACGCCTCAAAGACAACGAGACTCGTGTGTCCACGGCCCTGCCGTACGTGCAGAGCAAGGAGGCGTTTGACTACAACTCAATGACAACTCCAACCACGGTGGGCAGTTCGTCCACTCAACGATTTGAACCTTTGCTCGACAGCCGCGAGGCTGCAGCCATGCTCCACATTCACCACAAGACGCTGGAGCGGAAAGCCCGAGGAGGCGAGATTTCCGGCTACCAAATTGCCGGGAGATGGTACTTCCGTGCCTCGGAACTGGACGACTGGCTCCGGTCTCGGGTAAATTCACTCAGCCAATCACGCCGCGTTAACTGAGGAGGAATCCGACGTATGTTTTCGCGGCAGAGCTATCAGAAGGGAAGTTTGAGAAGGTGAAAAGAAAGAGTGGGTCAGCAGTGTGGGAGTATCGATATCGGGACAACAGTGAACAGGGTCGTCCGCAGCGGCAGATTACCTTGAGTACCGTCGATTTCCCCACCGAAGCTGCTGTTTGGCGGCATCTGGAGGCGCTGGTGTGGAAGCTGAATACAAGCGCCCCTCTGAGCGTTACCAAACAACTAACGTTCGGTGCTCTGTGTGATCTCTTCATCGCAGACGAACAGTTGGAGGAAATTGCGAAGTTGAAATCCGGTGAACGTAATAACTATGGCGGACTCCGTGTCTCTACTGCTCGTGGTTACCTCCAGATCATCAACAATCGGATTCGACCCCAATGGGGCGAGACGAAACTAAACGATGTAAAGCCTGCGGAGGTCGCTGGATGGCTCAAGCGGATGGACTGCAGTGCGCTGACCAAAGCCCACATCAAAGCCGTTCTATCTCGTCTTCTCAAAAAGGCTATGTTGTGGGGGTTAATCGACGTTCAGATCAATCCCATGTCGTTGGTGGAAGTAAGAGGCGTTTCCCGACGTAGAAAGAAGCCTCTTGTACTCACGGTTGATCAGTGTGTGAGCGTGCGCGAATCACTTCCTGAGCCGTACAGAACGATGGTCTTGATCGCACAATGTACCGGGCTGAGAGTCAGTGAAATTCTGGCACTCAAATGGAACGATGTGGACTTCGGTCGGCTTTCCATGCGTGTGTCTAGGGCGGTGGTCAGGGGCGTGGTGGATGAAGTCAAGACAGAGTACTCCGAAGACGACCTCCCTCTTGACCCCGAGTTCGCAACAGAGCTTTTGAACTGGAAACGGCGCTGCCCACCATCAAAAGACGGGTGGATGTTTCCGAGTCCGGTTACGGGGCGTCCGTTTGAACCGGGGACAATCCAGCACAGCTATATCCGAGAGGAAGGGCGCAAACTTGGATTGGCCAATGTTGGATGGCACACGTTCCGGCACACCT
>PSRF01000163.1 GCA_003175865.1 Blastocatellia bacterium | reverse complement strand
ACCCGGACTATTCGCTGAGAAAAACTTAGATGGTCTTATTTACTGCCGTTTGTTTTTAGTCTGAGCGCAATTAGGCTTTCGGTAATACGAAGCACTTCCTGGATATCGCCGAACGTCGTCGTTGGATCATTGTTGTAGTTCATGAGTCGGTGTTCGTATTTCCGATCCATCGCGATCTCATCAATAATGAAACGGGCTTCCTGAAGAGCCGCACCTCGGTGTTCAGCCTTCCCACCTACTTCAACAGTTGCCATCTGCAGTGCACAGTACAAGCTGAATGTTTTTGCATCAGCTGGACACTCGCGATTGTCCTTGCGATTCCACTTCGTCGGTGAGTCCAGGATTTCACGTGAGCGTTTCACAATTTGTAGATCCACTTTCGTTATCGGAGGACGCACGTTGGAATCATCAACGCTTCCTTGAGGATTAGCGGATGACTGAAAGATGACAGCTATGAAAAGGCAGCAGCCAAAATATGTCGTGATTCTCTTTCGCATTTCGTACACCTCTTGCGCCGGGGCCTGCCGCACCCCAAAGACAGGCTGTCAATGGATGGGCGGTAAAGCCAACTCGTAATCAGTTACATTTTGACAAGGCTTAAACTCGATCTCGATCTTTGTTTGTTCGGCATCACGAAGGAGCCTCATACGAGTCTCTCGTTCATCGGGCAGACGAAGCCTGGTTTGAGCTGGCATAGGACCTTCGAGCGCTGGCTGTGCAACGATCAAGTAGCGACCCGGCGGAATATGGTTAACCGCAAGCTTTTTGTCTGGCGTGATCGGAGCAGCGAAAAATTGCAAAACGTCTGCCTCCTTTTCATGTTCAGCTGGTACGAGATAAACGTAGAGTCGTCCGGGTAGTGCTTCTCCTTCGTTTAACTTCAGCTGACCTTGAAGTGAAGCAGCACCTTCCGACAGGGTGACAGTCAATCCGGAGAGTCTGTCACCTGAGCGAACGTTGATCCAATTCGCCACTGCATCAGTTTGCTTACTCGATTGTGGATTGCCTGTGCCACTACCCGTCGAAGCCGGTAGCGTAATCGATCGTAAATACCAGTACTTCGCAAATAACCGGCTGATGATTTGATACTGACCTGCAGCCAGATTGCGCAGTGCTATCTCACCTTGCTGGTTTGGGTAAGCTGGGCCACCCAACGACCAAACGAACTGCGGTTTATCTTTGGCTGCTTCTTTCTCGTTATGCCACGCCGAGATCAACGTCTCAGTAACGAGAGCGCGACGTTTATTTTTGCATTCTGGCGCTGTCGAATCCTCGATCACCACACGCCCGCTGATCGATGCAAGCGGTTTAGTGATCAGTTCAACGCCAGTAACATCCGCGCCTCTAATCTTGATGCGCTTCGGTTCAGAGATCCATCTATCGCCATTGTTAGAGTACGACTGCGCCGTCACGTCGTAGTCTCCATCTGCTATGCCTGAGAAGGAGAAGCTCTGGCTCTCAGAAGACTGGTAGGTTGTTTCACTTGATTGAGAACCTTCGTCCAAGGTGGAAGTAAGCGTAATGGAGACGAACGGAGTCGTTTCTGATCCCTGTCCATTGGTTGCTACACCTGTAACGGAGTGTCCCTGATCACCGCGATAACGTATGTCAACATTGGACGTCTCTTGACCCGCTTGCACACTTACCTCTGCTGCGTTATCCCTCGTCGCTGATGGCGCGTAAGTAGGTGAATCGTTACGATATGCAACTAAACCTCCCGCGCCAGCCATTACTAAATAGGTTCCAGTCGGTAAGCCATAAATTCTGTAGACGCCGCGATCGTCCGTTGTTAGTTCTCGCATCGCGGCGCCGTACCGAGATTGTTGGCCAAAGCTATCGCGAATCATTTGAGCGCGGACCCGCACGCCTACGACGGGCTCGCCGGCCGACGTAGTGACCTTGCCAGTGATAACGCCTCCCTTGATCATTATTAGTGTTACGTTATCGCCAACTCGATATGACGTAGTTTGCGTGCTGTCAGGATCACGAGGAGCGATTGTGTAAGCAGGAAATCCAGCTGAGAGCAGATAGACCACGGACGGCAAACCGCTGAATTGAAACTTTCCATCACGATCGGTGGACATCTCACGCGCAGTTCCAGTCGAAACATACGAGCGAATCGAGACTGTAGCTTCGTAAAGTGGTTGACCACTTTCATTAACCACGCGTCCGCTGATGGTCCCCGTAGCGGAAGCTTGCGGTTGTTGGTCCTGTGCCGCAGCTGGAGCAAAAGCTAGAATCATCAACGAACAAAAGATGGCAAGCTTGAAGAGGGTCATGTCGAATCTTTGTGTGGGTATCGTGCTTAATGAACTCAATGTAGTGGCATGTAGTCAGTACCACCTCGTGCTAGCGGGTGGGTCAGTTGACGCGTGTGCGGAGCTTGGAAATGTTCTGATCCACCCGCTACCGCGAGTTGGTACTGACGTCCTGCCACTACATTGACGCCGTCCCAACAAGCTATGGACCAGGGGAGAGATCTATAGTGATTGTTACTTCGGAAACAACTCCATCGGCGACTGTAACTTGCTGCTTTCCTGAGGGCTGAGTCCTTCGTTGTTGACCTGGTACATAGACAGACGCATTTACTTCGTAGGTTCCTGCAGGAAGTCCTTCAACAACGAAGTGTCCCCGTGCATCAACTTGTACCGAAGACGATATGGTTGAATCTCTTGTTTGATCGCTGCGTGTAACCCAAACTGAAACATGGTTCCCTGGCATTTCTCCGTTCTCAAATTTCACAACACCACGAATTGTTCCATTGCTTGAGTTAACGAACACTTTCACACCGGTAACTTGCTCGCCATCCTTTATTTCAAGACCGTGGGGTTGGATCACCCCGTCGCGTTCGATTCGTGAAATCATGAGGGGCTTAACTGGACCGCTTTGGCGCAACTGTACTGAAACGACGGCAGTTCCTTCCGGTAATCCCCCAATGTAGAAATTCCCATCCTGAAGAGTAAGAGCTGACTTACCATGGCCGCCTATTGAATTCTGAACGGATACCTGTACGATGAGCCCAGCGAGCCTCGAGCGTAACGACTTATCATCACCTTCGACAACTATCTGTCCCGAAACGCTTGCTCCTTTGAAACTCTTAATTACCAAACCGGTAACGTCTCCATCGCTAATTTCAAACGGGACATTATCTGCACGTAAATCAGAGTCCGGCATGGAGTCTATAAAGATCGCATACTTTCCATTAACCAGGCCTTCCACCTTAAACTGGCCCTCACTGTCAGTAACGGACGCGGTGCTGGTGGAGAAACTGCTCACACCGAAACTGCGGCCACCACTGCCCCCAGAAAAGCTTTGAATACCTACTCTTAAATTCGAGACTGGCTGGCCGCTAACACCATCAATGATACGGCCACTCGCTGAAAATTTCTGAGAGGTGTCGTTCGTATCCGCCGTGATGTCGATATTCTTCGTTTCACTGCCTTCAGATACTTCGACTATTCCTGCCTTCGAGACCTCTCGGACATCTGGGTAAAACGTTTGCTGGACAGCCCTTGTTCGAGGTCCGCCTGGAAACCTACTCTCACTCCGTCCTACGTATACTTTGTATTTACCTTGCCGCAAGCCAAAGATACGATAAACACCTCTATCATCAGTTCGGCCACCCGTCGTCATCCCGATGTTGAAATCTCCGGAATTGTTAGGGTTAATTTCGCCAAGCATTACGCTGACTGGTTGTTCGATTAGTGGTTGCCCTTCCGAATTGGTGACGCGTCCGGTGATGACGCCACCTTTAGCAAGATCGAAATTGATGTTCTCAACGGATTCACCTTCGTCAATGATCAGAGTCGTACCGCGAGAATTATCGGAGACCACAAAGGCGGGGGCTTCTGGTTTAACCTGACAGGATCCAGGTGGAACATCCCTTATTCGATAGTGTCCATCTTGATCAGTCTTAGCTTGATAAGTATTGACTTGCGGGCCGCCCATCCCATTGCTCGCAACTACGGTGATTCCTGCAACTGGTTTCCCTTTCAATGTGACGGTGCCGCTGACACTTCCGCTCGAAGATTTCTTAACTGACGTTTGGGACTTGAGACTTAACAAAGGAGAACACGAGATCAGCAACAGGCAGATTACTGTTTCGGAAGTGAGAAATTTCATTCGAGACCAGGCTCCGGAGGTGAGCTCAGAACCGTGGCTTTGATGGACCTAAGCCACTTAACCGTGCGATGCGCCTGAAACATAACACGACATCTCAGTGATAGCTAGTTTTGTTAGGAAACATGGTGTCGAAAGAGCTTTCGATTTAGTCTGCCTGAAACTTCTCAGAACTCTGCCAGGCCTTCAGAGCCAAGTAGCACAAACCAGCATATATCGGAACCCCAAGGAGTATTCCGACGATGAAACCAAATAGGTCGATGGGTGAAGCTTCGTGTATCGGATTATCAGGGGTGTGGATAAATATTTGGACGAGGCAAGCTTGCCAGGCGAAGACACAAAGCCAGGTGCGAGAGTTTCCCATCAACGCGGTGATCGTAAGTAAGGAGTTAATAATCAATCCGCAAACGAACGATATGCCGATCAGTTTTGCCCTAGCCGTCATGTTTCAAGTGATCTCTAAGGTGAACGATTCGACTCCGTTCCAGTGTAGTTCACATTTCTCTGTAAGGAACACGCCAGCGCTAATCCAGTTTACAGGGCCACTAGTTGGAACTGTTAGCCAGCAAAGATGGCAAACCACATCGGTGTAAGTGAAGAGATCCGATGTTCTGATATTCCCTAATTTCTGTGTTCGTGCTCTAACTAAACGGCCCGGTTTCGAATAAAGGTGTCCCTCGCACGAGGCGTAACCCTCAATTGATATTCGAGCTGAAATTACTCAGCAGATCAAACTCGGCGTTACGGCCGTGTTGTTAAGTGCATCAAGACCAACTATGGGCGTGCCTGTGATGCCCACTGTGCCGCTAACTGGCAATGGCGAACTGGCCGATACAGGTTGTGTTGCCGTAGTTGCGACTAGCCTTACGTCCTGCGGTGTTTGTGTCTTTTGTCCGATACTGTTGCGCGGCAAGAGCATCTCAATCGCCATGAGGACGATGAGCAAACCAACCAGGGCGGTAAGTGAGTTCTTGAATCTGTACATGATCTTAATCCTTTCAGTAAGAAACCAGGTTTGAATGTCCTCAAGGTTTCAGCGCTACCTTGAGTGATCTGCTGCAGACCAGGACGAACCCGCTGGTATCTTCAATGAAATGAATCCTGGCTTGTTCAATTTGGCGATAAATTGCTCGTGTGGTGACACCCGCAACCTGCGCTGCTTGCGATGGAGTGAACATCTGCACGTTGGCTAAACAATCGTCACACCAGAGAAGCATTGAGCGGTTACTCCGCTGGATGACTAAGAGTCGACGCGTTTCAACTGTGATCTCGGTGCGTTTGTTCACTACCGGTTCATTCCCAAAGTAGTTGCGCGTGGGCTCGGTTTTGGACCAGGTCGACAGTTCTGGACCAACTCTTCATTGACCATTCCTAATACGGCGGTTGACAATAGCTACCGGCAGTTCTGAAGTCCTCAAGATTTCTCAGAGATTTCTCAAAGTGGTAATGAACCCGGAAAACTCGGAATTTTATGAATTCGGCGAGTTTAAGCTCGACGCGGTGGAGCGAGTCCTAACGCGTGACGGTGAACGTGTACCTCTGACTCCAAAGGTTTTCGATCTGCTTTTGCTGCTGATCGAAAGCAACGGTCACGTTGTTGAAAAAGAGAAACTGATGAACGAAGTCTGGCCAGACACGTTCGTGGAGGAAGGGAACCTCACTCAAAACATTTCTGTTTTGCGCAAGGCGCTAGGAGACACGACTGATGGACGCCAGTACATTCAGACGATTCCTCGGCGGGGCTATCGGTTCAACGGCAGAATTCGCCTGGTGACTGACGATTCTGAGGCACTGATAGTCGAAGAACGTACACGGTCCACAATCATTATTGACGAGAACAAAGACGGGGCCGATCTCACAACGATGAGTGCAGAAATACCAGGTCGTAGTGCGCGCACCTGGTCGCGAGCCTTGGTCACCACTGGCGCAGCATTGAGCATCCTTGTTCTCGGAGGGGTGATTTGGACTTTCTCACGAAGAGCTGAACCGTCGACTCCTCCCGCGAGAATCAAGTCAATTGCGGTTCTGCCTTTCAAACCATTGAGTAACGAGGGCCGGGAGGAGTATCTGGAACTGGGTATCGCTGATGCTCTGACTACCAGACTCAGCAGTATCAGGCAGATTCTGGTTCGTCCGACCAGTTCGGTTCGGAAGTTTGCCGGTACGAATTACGATCCGATTGTCGCGGGTCGGGAGTTAAAGACGGATGCAGTCATTGACGGCAGCATACAGCGTCTCGGAGATCGTTTGCGGATCAACGTGCAATTGATTCGCATTAGCGATGGCTCAGTTCTTTGGGGATATCACTGTGATGATCTGTGCACCGATCTGTTCACTGCACAGGATTCGATCTCTGAAAATGTTGCCCGTTCGTTGGCACTGACTCTTTCTGATGTGGAAGGTCAGGCGCTAACCAAACGTTACACGACGAACTCTGAAGCGCTTCGTGATTATCTAAACGCGCGTTACTACTACGGACGCCGGACAAAAGATGCGGCTACCAAGACCGTCGAGTATTTGCAAAAGGCGTTAGCGTTAGATCCACAATTTGCGCTCGCTTATGCGGCGTTGTCGGAGGCCTACGCATCGACGGCGTTTCTGCATGTGCTGAACTCGGATGACGCGATGCATAAGGCCAAGATTGCGGCCGACGAAGCTCTCAAGATTGACCCGAGTCTGGCTGAAGCACACAGCGCCGCTGGTTTCGTCAAGCTAACATACGAGTGGGATTGGAATGCCGCCGACCGTGAGTTCAGAAGAGCGCTGGAACTCAATCCCAACGAGTCGGTAATCCACGATGAGTATGCAACTCTTCTGGAAGTATTGGGCCATACCGACGCGGCGATTTCAGAGGTGGACAAAGCACGTGAGTTGGACCCACTGTCGCTTTTAATTAGCCGCAATCAAGGCAGGGCTTACTACTACGCTCGTAGATATGATCGAGCAATCCAGATTTGGCAAGAAACGGCAGAAATGGATCGAACGTTCCCAGCCGTCAATAACTGGCTGACATGGGTGTATGAAGCCGACGGGAGATACAAGGAAGCGATCGACAGTCACCTGAAACAGGAAGCGCTGTTCGGAATGAACGCCCAATCCTTGCAGCAATTGCGAGAGACATACGACTCAGAGGGATGGAAGAGTTACTGGGAAAAAGATCTGGAGCTTCATGAGGGTCAAATGCGGGATTCGCTTAGCGATCGCTATGAAATTGTTCAACTATATCGTCGCCTGGGTAGATCGGATGACGCATTCAAATGGCTAAACAAGGCGTGCGACGAGCGATCTGTATGGTTAATCTGGTTAAAGGTTGATCCGGGACTTGATGGACTCCGATCAGATCCGAGGTTTGAGCAATTACTGAAGCGCGTTGGCCTCGCAGGTTGAGTTATGACTTCAGATCTGAAGCATGCACGATTCGACTCAACGCTCGCATCAGCGAAGTGATCAATGATGTGTTTTCCCGTATTTCCTCAGTGCCTGATTGACGCGGATCTTTTTTACACGAAGCATTTGCTGTTCAACCCTTACCCCCGCATCGATATCGATGTTATCAATCTCGGTCCGTTTTCCGTTTAGACCAACAACAATTACATCAAACGTATAAGCTGTGGATGTTGTGGCAATCAACCAGTGAACATTGTTCTTGTGATCGGAAACAGAAGAAAAACTGCCCGGCGCTCCTTGTTGTTCGTTAGTTTGTCGAATCAAGATGTATTCACCTTCAGTCTTGATGCGATCGTACTGCCTCAACAACACCTCGCCCTTAAGAACTCGGTGACAGGAAGTCATGTTTTGATGACCATGAGGGATGATGGCTCGATCCTTCTGCATGCCGAAGATCCTACCGATGAAAGAATACTCACCCGAGATGCCATCCACCTTCGGCAGTTTAGGATCTGTGGTTACGACTCCGAGGTCTGGATATGCGAACTGCCGAATTGACTTGTCGAAGTCGATTACGTTCATCAGATCGTCAAGCGGCAATTTTGAATGGAACTCATCAATCTTCGCCTGCCACTGCGTTTGCGAAATGGAGTTTGTTCGCAAGTCGGAACACATCGTGTGCAACTCCCACAACCAGCGGTTGGCGATCGGTTCTGCAGCAGCAATTATTAACTTTTGCCGAAATAGAGTATCAAACAGAGCGATGCCAGACAGCGTCATCAAAGTATATTTCGAGAATTCTCGTCGATTCATAACATCACCTCCGTTCATGCTTACTTCTCTTCTTCAAGCAGCGCCAGCTTATAAAAACCGACTCGTCGTCGTCCACGTCTAGATTCTCGACGCAGGACACGATTCCCTCGACGGTCGCGCCGTTTACCTCATTCAACTTTGCGGTTTCCTGACGAAAGGTCTTAACTGGTCCAACCACATCGTAGCGCTTCGGAACTTGCGCTCGTGCTTGACCGGCCAGCGCAACTATCGTGATTAAGAGGGTTAGTAACCTCTTCACCGGAACTTGCCGTAGTTCCTTCATGGTTTCCCAAATCTGTTTACGGATTCGTGGACCATAATCAGAAACTCCTGCCCGTCGATGTTCCGACGGAATCTCGCAGCACTAACAAAACCAATCCTCGCGCAAGCTCGCAACGCTCGCGCATTGAATGACGCGATGGTTGCTCGATACTTCCTGGCACCGAGTCTGCTCCTACCAAATTCCATTCCCGCGAGAATAAACCTCGCCCCGAGACCCTTACCAATCAAGTCTGGCCGCATGCCTGCCCCGATGTCCGTCGCTTCAATCGAGTAGTCTCCACCGACGACCCGCGCCTCGGCTCCGAAGCAGTAGTAACAAACCAGAACGCTATCTTCATTAGTAGCTGCGAAATAGTGATTGCTTTGATCGGTCAAGCTTTTTAAATCCTGGTCAAAGTCCTCTGGTCTTGGATTGTAGAAGGAATAGTCTCCCTCATAACGCCAACTGAGGACTTGGCGAGCGTGAGTTTCATCCATCTCTGTAATCCTAAGTTTCACTCTGCGACGTTTACTGCCGCTGTTCGTTAAAGCGAAGGGCAGCTGCAACGATGCTCTCGACTATCTCAGTCTTCGCATCAGCGTAAGCGTTCATGTCGCGCCAACGATTAGCTGCGAGTGTACGCTTGACGGTCTCGTATCTTGCGCGGTCTTCTTCGCTGCTGCGCAAGCGATCACGAAACAGGATCAAACGGTCAATCTCCGACGCGTCTGAAGAATAAATATGAACGTGGACATCACGCGCGGCTGTTCGGAGCATTCGATGCTCAAAGAAATTCGGTTCACGCACACGTAAGGAGTAACCAGCCGAACTGAGTTGTGGGACGTAAGAAGATTCGTCCGCGGAATCCCGCACGACGGCCAAAATGTCGATGATTGGTTTTGCGGCAAGACCTGGGACAGAAGTCGACCCGATATGTTCGATTCGTAGAAGTGTGCCGCCAAGCAAGTTCTTGATGATTCGCGCTTGGCCCAAGTACTTCTCTGGCCATCCGGAGTCGTATGGCACGATGACGATCTCCTGTTCTTCAATGCCACCAATCAGGCAAGATTCGTCAGTCTCCATTTCAGTCTCTCACTACAGCAGTTCATCGCATTCAAGATCACAGTAAGCGGCCAGCGCGCATTCGAGTCGATGCCACCAACCTTCGGAGTTCATACCTCGACTCCAGAATAGGATTGGAATAGTCAAGTTTCGCACAACGGCCCGTCGATAATCGACCCATAGATCATCGTAAGTGTAGTCAGTTACACCGTGCGCTATGAGAGCGTCGTGATAACGTTGAAGCAGTGGCTTTTCCAACTCACGACGCCGACCTGGATACCAGTGCAAGGCGATCAAAAAAGCGAGGTCTCTCGCTCCGACATCAACGTGCCACAATTGCCAGTCAATCAGAAACGCGTTTCCGGAGTTAGACTTTGGAAAGAGAAAATTCCAGGCGTGAGCATCGCCATGAATGATCGTAAGTGCGTGGGAGTCAGTTAAGCGCATCCATGGTTTGAGTGCCGACGCGAATACTCGTTCGTAGATCCGCCGTCCTTCCGCCGTGAGAGCGTCTCCGATTGTGTCAATGAAGGCGGGTAGATAGTTACTGATCTCATGGATCATGCTAGTCAGGCTCTGCACGGTGTGGAACTGACCTATTGTGTTGCCGAGCGTGGGCGCCTCCCAGCACCTTGCATGGACCATAGCTAATGCATCTACCGCCATTTCGGATTGATCATTTGACGGTGGGATGGGCCATATCGGATGGTCATGTGTGGCTCGCAGATCTTCCAGCACAATAAGTCCAGAACTTTTGTCGTCGCTTTCCAGTGCGGCGAGGCAGTTC
>PSRF01000147.1 GCA_003175865.1 Blastocatellia bacterium | reverse complement strand
GTCCTTTCTCATCTCACCCAATAGTTCTGGCAGTCTTTTTATTTTTTATCGTTGCTGCTGCGCTCCTTTTCACGTGGCGCTTGATGTCAGTACGAAGTGGAAGTCAGCCTGAGATCAAATCGCTCGCAGTGCTTCCACTCAAGTCACTGGATGCAGGTGACAACTCTTTAGGCCTCGGAATCGCAGACGCGGTGATTCTAAGAATCAGCCAGACCGGAGCGCTGACTGTGCGCCCAACGAGCGCGGTGCGCCGTTATCTCACGGAAGACACGGACGCACTCACTGCAGCAAAGCAGTTGAACACCGACGCTGTCCTGGAAGGTAGCGTTCAGCGTGCGAATGATCGTTTGCGTGTTAGTGTGAATTTGCTGAGAGTTGGCGACGGAACCTCTGTGTGGTCCGATCATTATGACATGAAGATGACTGATATATTTACCATCCAGGACACCGTGGCTCAACAGGTTGCTTCGCGCCTTCGCCTGAAACTCGACTCATCACAACAGGCACGTCTTAAAAAGCAATACACCTCAAATCCCACCGCCTATGAGTTCTACGTGAAGGGTGTCTATACCTTTGACCAGCGGGTATCTGCTCGTCAAACGATAGTCCCCGCTGCTATTGAGTTCTTCAAAAAGGCGGTTGAAGCTGATCCGAACTTTGCGCTGGCCCATGCCCAACTAGCCTACGCCGATGCAGTCATGGCGGTCTTTGTAGAACCGACTGAGCCAAAGTGGGTCGAGCAGGCGAAGGAAGAGATCCATCTGGCTCAAATTCTCGATCCAGAGCTTGCCGAGACACACCTGGCACGTTTTCAACTGCTGTTTAGTGAACATGAAGGTTACCAGGTGGAAGAGGCCGTTCGTGAGGCACTCATGGCGCAACAACTCAATCCAAGCGTCGGCCATGGCGAATTGGGTTTCATCTATTCACACATCGGTTTAGAAGACCTTGCGTCAACTGAGTTAGAGCGTGCGCTCGATATTGATCCGACAAGCAGGTTCATTAAGACGGAGATTCTCATCAACGATCAGTTGGGTGACAGATATGATGATTGGCTCCGCGACCAACAGAAACTGTTTCCCAACGAGCCCTTGTCCGGATGGTATCTCTTACGCACGGGTCGTTTAGAAGAGGCACAGAAACAGATTGAAGAAGGTTTAGTTAATGGGCCGAACGTTACTGATGGAGCGCTTAACGTGCGCCCCAAAAAGGCACTCCTCTTTGCGCTAAAAGGAGACTTTCGCTCGGCAGAAGATTTGATTCCGAGCATCCTCAGCGAACATCCGACAAAGGACCCTTTGTACCATCACGCCGCTTACTTCATAGCCTGTGTCTATGCGTTGGAGGGTAAGACCGCTGAAGCTGTGAAATGGTTACGGGAAGCCGCAGATACAGGACTTCAGCCGAGAGCTCTAGAGCGTGATATTTATCTTAACCGAATCAGACAAGCACCCGAGTTCATCAAGTTCATGGATGAGATAAAGACGCATTGGAATCGATACCAGCAAGAATTTGGTGGTGGAGTGGCGCATTGAATGGTGTGCGACAGGCACTGGAGAAGAGTCAAAAGTACAAGCTCAATACCAATCACGTGAACACCATCCATCCCAATACGATGCTAGCGCACTACGAGATCATCTCCCAGATCGGGGCCGGTGGTATGGGTGAAGTCTACCAGGCTCGTGATGGAAAGTTGAATCGTCTCGTCGCGATTAAGGTTTTACTCTCAGCGTTTGCGCAAGATGAGGAGCGACTGATTCGTTTCAAACGAGAGGCGCAGGTGCTCGCCTCGCTGAACCATCCGAACATCGCTGCGATCTATGGCTTGGAAGAGTCGGAGGGCATCCGGGCCCTGGTGATGGAATTCGTGGATGGTCAGACACTCGCCGATCGTATTGCTCCAGGTCCAATTCCTCTCGACGAAGCGTTGGTTATCGCGAAACAAATTGCCGAAGCACTTGAAGCAGCACACGAACGCGGCATAATTCATCGCGACCTGAAACCTGCCAATGTCAAAGTAAGTCCTGAAGGAACCGTGAAGGTGTTGGATTTCGGCCTCGCGAAAATATTTGAAACCGAACCCGAAGCAACTGACCTTTCACACTCGCCTACGCTCATCAAAGGCACCCAAGCCGGGGTCATTCTTGGCACTGCTGCCTATATGAGCCCTGAACAAGCGAAGGGTAAGTTGGTCGACAAAAGATCTGATGTCTGGGCCTTTGGTTGTGTGCTCTTTGAGATGCTTGCGGGGAAACAGACCTTCACGGGTGAGACACTGACAGATTTGTTAGCCGCGGTTGTGCGCTCAGAGCCTGATTGGGATGCTTTACCTGCGGCGACACCGTCCAGCATTCGTCAGTTGCTGCGACGAAGTTTGAACAAAGACCCGAAACAACGCCTCCGTGACATTGGTGAAGCCCGTATCACAGTTGAAGATGTACTTCTGAGTAAGCCCGAAGAGTTGCCGGTTGCCGTTACAGCGCCGTCGCCGAACCGTCAAATTAAAACTTGGCATGTAGTCGCTTTAGCTTCCGTCCTCATCGGAGCATTCTTAGTCGCCCTCGTAGTAAAGTTCGCACCAACGTCTACTACGGAGCAACAGCTACGCAAATTCGACATCGCGATACCTCAACTAAATGCAGGCATCACTTCACCCCCAGTAATCTCTCCGGACGGACGAAAGATAGCTTACGCTGCCGGTCAGAGTCTTTGGGTGCGCGACTTGAGTTCACGTATACCGCGTGAGTTGGTTAATGGTTCTCCTCAATATTTTTTCTGGTCACCCGACAGCAATTATCTCGCCTATGTCTCCAATCAACGGCTGTGCAAAGTTCCTGCGATCGGTGGGCAACCATTTGTAATTGCCACTGCCAACTTCAGCGTGGGCGCGTACACACCAGGTGGCGCATGGACAGAGGATGGACGGATTGTATTTACACCAAGCGCCAGGGGCACAGACATCCTCGTTGTGTCTGCTAACGGCGGCGAATTTTCGACGCTCATAAATCGTGATCCGAACGCCGAATCCGATTTTCATAAGCCGAGCGTGCTACCCCAGAACAAAGGCGTTCTCTTCATAGTGGACCATCTTGAGGGAGGTCCTGATGAGATCGATGTTTTGTCAGGCAACGCACGCAAGACTCTTCTGCGACTTAAGGGCGTTGCACTTGACTCTCCTGTTTACTCACCCACGGGCCACATCCTCTATCGCAGGGAATCTGGCACACCAGGCATTTGGGCGCTGCCTTTCTCATTCGACAAACTCGAACCAACAGGCGAGTCATTTCTTGTGTCAGCACAGGGTTCATGGCCCAGCGTATCGACCGACGGCACCCTCCTCTTCACTCCCGAGGAAGTCGGCCTTAAGTTTCAACTGGTTTGGGCAGATCGATCCGGCAAAACAATTGAGTCTATGCCAGAAATGGATATGCAGATTTGGTATCCGCGACTCTCACCGGACGGTAGTCGAATCGCTTTTGTAGCTGGCGCACGCGGTCGAGGAGCGGTTTATATCTACGACGTTAAGCGCCGCACCGCGTCAAGACTGACAAGTGGAGACGCACAGTACGAAAATCCAAGTTGGTCGCCGGACGGGCGTCAGCTTTACTTTGATGTAGGTTTTGCTCGGCAGTCTATTCTCGTCCAATCAGCAGATGGAAATGGTCCAGCTCGCGAAGTGACTCGTGGATTTCATGCCTCAGCGTCACCTGACGGCAAGTATCTTTTCTATGAGCTCACTCGAGAAGGCCAGGGTGCCAACCTCTGGTATTTGCCGCTGGATGGAAGCAATAGTGGCCAGCCTGTACCATTTCTCGAAGTACCTGCTCAGCAAAGGGAACCAAAACTGTCGCCGGACGGTCAGTTCGTTGCCTATTACTCGAATGAGTCAGGCAACAATGAAGTCTACGTCAAAGACTTTCCGCGTAGTGAGAAGAGATGGCAGGTTTCAACAAACGGAGGTATTGATCCTCTCTGGTCACACAAAGGTGATCGCATCTTCTTCGTAAACAGAGAGGATCTTTTGGAAGTGGAAGTTGTTTCGAAACAGGCATTCACTATGGGAACGCCGCACGTGATATTCAGTGGCGGCGCAGCCCATATGATGGACGGACGAGGTTTCGATGTAAGCGCGGATGGCAATCGATTTCTCGCAGTGCAGCAAGTGGCGAAGGCAGAGAGTTCGACGCCATTGCTTACCGTTGTCGAAAACTGGTTTGCTGAGTTCAGAGATAAGCAGAAGAAGTGAGCGTAAGCTGCAGCGTAACAATGATTAAGTCTCTTTGTTTGATCCTACTTACCACCGCCGTCGTGTCTACAGTAATCGCTCAGACTTCAGACCTTTGGGGCACGAATGGCGACCGATGGCATCCACGCAGTCGCCTGCCCGATTTTTCATTCGCTGGTTATCACTGCGGCGAAGCGCCACTGCCAAAGGTCGCACCGGGCGTAAGTGTAAAGGACTTTGGCGCAAAAGGTGATGGTGAGACAGATGATACTGCCGCGTTTTTAAAAGCACTAGCAACAGTAAAGAGCGGAGCGATTGAAGTCCCACCAGGCCGGTACCGCATCACCGACATTCTCGAGATAAAACGCAGCCACATCGTGCTCCGAGGTTCTGGACCGGACAAGAGCGTGCTCTTTTTCCCTAAGCCACTCCATGAAATCAAACCAGATTGGAGTGCCACCACCGCCGGCCGACCCACCTCAAACTATTCCTGGTTAGGTGGTTTCATCTGGTTCAAAGGAAATCTCGGGGGCCGTACTCTCGCATCGATTTCAGCGCAAGCACAACGCGGCGACACAACCGTTCGTGTCTCGACTGCTAAAGATTTAAACGTCGGCCAGCGAGTCGAGATTCTCGAGACCGACACGTCGCAAAACTCGCTTGCAAACCTGCTCTATTCTGATGACGCCGGAGACACCACTAAGTTGTTAGGCACCACGCGCGCTTCGATTGTCTGTCGCATTCTCAAAATCACCGGTGACGAGATCACACTAGATCGTCCATTACGCTTCGACATTAGAAGTGAATGGCAACCTCGCGTGGTGAGTTTTGAACCGACTGTTTCTGAATCCGGCGTCGAGAACCTGGGTTTCGAGTTTCCCTTGACGCCATATCAGGGCCACTTCACAGAACTCGGATTCAACGCTTTAACGTTTACTGGTGTGTCGGATTGTTGGGCGCGTAATCTTCGAATCAAGAACGCCGACAGTGGCATCTTTGCGAATGGTTACTTCTGCACGATTCAGTCTGTGGTCTATGAATCAGCGCGCACGCCCGATAAACAATTCGGCAGCACTGGTCATCACGGATTTGGTTTTGAAGGTGAAGACAATCTGTTTACCGATTTTGACTTTCGCACGCAGTTCATCCACGACATTACGGTAGATCACAACGCCAGCGGCAACGTTAGCGCACATGGCAAAGGCGTCGATCTCTGTTTCGATCATCATCGCCGCGCAGTGAACGAAAATCTTTACACCGATATTGACGCAGGCGCTGGAACGCACCTTTGGCGATCAAGCGGGGGTGACTCGTTGGGCAAACACGCAGCGGCAAGAAACACGTTCTGGAATATTCGCGCTGCCCGGCCACAGAGTTATCCGCCGCCAGATTTCGGACCACCCTCGATTAATCTGATCGCAGTCGAGACAAATCAGTCTTCTGAGAAGAACGTGAATGGCAGATGGTTTGAGGCAATCGCGCCCGGCAGGATCACTCCTAAGGATATTCACGCCGCACAACTGATGCGGCGATTGAAAAGATCGGGAGCCAATTGATTAGCAACATCGCTTACGCCAAAGGCGTTCCCACATTCCAAGCCCAGAGTTGGAGAACGCCTGCGGCGTAAAAATGTTCTTCAGAAAAACGAGAAACTGCGAAGTCGATCCGTTAGCTATCAGGAGTTCTTAGTCCATGTCTCTTTCCCCCAACACTACACTCGCACACTACACGATCACCTCAAAGATCGGGGCTGGAGGTATGGGTGAAGTGTATCGAGCGCGCGATACGCGATTGGATCGTGAAGTCGCCCTCAAACTGTTACCGCTGGAAGTGTCAAAAGATTTAGATCGTTTAAAGAGATTTGAGCAGGAAGCCCGCGCTACTTCTGCTCTGAACCATCCTAATATTCTGACTGTTTACGATATTGGTACACATGACGGTTCACCGTTCATCGTTGCCGAACTACTCAAAGGTGAAGAACTGCGCGAGCAATTGAAAGATGGGCCATTGGCGCAGCGCAAAGTCATTGACATTGCGCAACAGATTACGCAAGGTCTCGCGGCGGCACACGATAAGGGAATCACTCACCGCGATCTCAAACCGGAAAACCTCTTCGTTACTACCGATGGGAGAGTGAAAATCCTCGATTTCGGTTTAGCGAAGTTGCGTCCGCAACGTAACGAAGTAATCAGTTCAGAAGTCGCAACCGAGAAACAGATCACCGATCCCGGGACCATCATGGGAACAGTTGGCTACATGTCACCCGAGCAGGTGCGTGGACAACACGTCGATCATCGCTCAGACATTTTCAGCTTCGGTTCGATTCTCTACGAGATGCTCAGCGGTCAACGAGCCTTTCAACGAGAAACTGCTGCTGAAACAATGACAGCAATCCTCAAGGAAGACCCAGGCGAGTTAACCACAGTCGATTCCGAGATCAGCCTACCGATGACGAAGATTCTGCAACGATGTTTGCAGAAAAAACCGGAACAGAGATTTCAATCTGCACATGATCTGGCGTTCGCGCTCGAAGCACTATCGACGTTGTCGGGCTCGCGTCCCCCACTGAACATGCCGGCAGCAACAACTGCGATTAATCAAAAGTGGTTTGAGAATGCGCGGGTGGCGTGGATTGCAGCGGCGGTCTTGTTAGTAAGCGTCCTGGCAATGTTGCCGCTTGCGGTAGGTCGTCTACGACAACCGCAGCGAACGCCGGCTCCTCTAATGCGCTATGACATTTCGGCTCCCGGCCCTAATACAACACTGGGCCTGGTTAGATGGCCCGCCATCGCACTTTCACCCGACGGATCAACTATGGCGTTCGTCGGCACCAGTGACGGCATTGCACGTCTATACATTCGCAGGCGCGACGATCCCGAAGCTCGTCCTGTCCCAGGATCCGAGGGCGCAGCACAACCAGTGTTCTCTCCCAGTGGCCGGTGGATCGCCTTTGTCGCTGATTTCACGCTAAAGAAAGTCCAACTGGATGGCACTGTTAGCTCGGTCGTCAAGGTAGGCGACGCGCGTGGTGCCAGTTGGACCAGCGAAGACACGTTGATTTACGCGCCGGACGCAACAAGCGGATTATCCAGGATTTCTGGAATCGGTAGCACTCCACAGGAAATTTCAAAGCTCGATGCCAGCAAACAGGAGCGAACTCACAGATGGCCGCAAGTCATGCCAAATGGGAAAGCTGTTCTGTTTACGGTAGGGACCCTGGATAGTCCTGATAGCTACGAGAATGCCAACATCGAAGCGTTGATCCTGGCAACCGGAGAGAGACGCTTAATTTTAAAGGGGGCCAGTATGGCCCGATATGTTCCCACCGGGCATTTGATCTTCGCACGGGGCGGCGGTCTTTACGCAGTGCGTTTCAATGTCGAAACATTGGCGACCCAGGGAACGACAGAGCCAGTACTGCAAGGCGTCGCCGGAGACCTCACTACCGGTGCTGCACAATTCGCAATTGCTGACGATGGCACACTCGCGTACGTTCCCGGAAGCCCAGACGCAAACGTGCGTCGGCTTTGTTGGGCCGATCGCAGCGGCAAGTTGACTCCGATTGATCTTCCTGCGGCTCAGTACAACGACATTCGCCTATCGCCAGACGGTTCGCGTGCGGCGCTGCTTACGGGATCAAGCGGCAGCGGTGATGTATGGGTTTATGACTTTGAGAGAGCTATCTCCACGCGTTTAACGTTCAACGTAATCAATGCCTCACCAGTATGGTCTGCAGATGGTAAGAATGTTTTCTACACACAAATCGATTT
>PSRF01000169.1 GCA_003175865.1 Blastocatellia bacterium | reverse complement strand
TTGGAGTGCGGTGGCCTGGCACCGCTTTGTTATAGCGCTACGTATCCATCGGCAGTTAGTTCTGCAGCACTTCGCAATAACAAAGCGACGGCGGGGCCGTCGCAATCCAAAGAGAGGCTTGCCTATGCATCGTCTAGTTCATCGTCTTGCCAATGTGATTGCCTTGTTATCTGCGATCTCATCCCTCGCGATCGCTCAAACCGAATGGCGTTTCTATGGCGGTGATGAAGGTGGCAGTCGTTATTCAAACCTCACACAAATCAACCGCGACAACGTAACTTCACTCAAACGTGCCTGGACCTATCACACCGGAGAGCTTGATCTCGGCCTCGCGACGGCACCGTTTCAAGCTTCATTCTCGTGCACACCTCTCGTAGTAAATGGAGTCATGTACATTTCGACTCCCTCCAGCCGTGTCATCGCACTCGACGCTGAGACTGGAACTGAAGTCTGGAAATACGATCCTCAGGCAAACAAGAAGGAACGCGAGTTTAATTCACATAGAGGTGTTGCTTACTGGGAGGACGCAGCGCAGCAGGACAAAAGGATACTGTTCGGTACCGTTGATGGTCGTCTCATCGCCCTGAATGCCAACACAGGAAAACCGATCGAGAGTTTCGGAACTACAGGTGCCGTTGATCTGCGTAAGGGGGTCGCAGATAGATTCCAACAGGATCCTTCCTGGGGCGCGCGCGTCACCTCGCCTCCAGTGATCTATAAAGACTTAACCATAATCGGTTGGGGTCTGCCTGAGTATCCAGCCAAAGGTCCGAATGGCGATGTGCGTGCATTCAATGTCCGAAGTGGAAAATTGATCTGGACCTTTCACACTGTTCCTCATCCTGGCGAGTTTGGAAGTGAAACCTGGAGTGCGGATGCGTGGAAAGATCGGATGGGAGCAAACGTCTGGTCAACGATGAGTGTCGATCGTGAACGTGGAATAGTTTACCTGCCGATTGGGTCGCCCGCTTACGATTTCTATGGCGGCGATCGAAAAGGAAAAAACCTGTTCGGTAACTCACTAGTTGCTCTGAATGCTGCAACGGGAAAACTGCTCTGGTACTTCCAGATGGTCCATCACGATCTTTGGGATTACGATTTACCTGCTCAACCGTCTCTCGTCACTATTCGTCAAAATGGACACTCAATACCTGCAGTCGTTGCTGTCACCAAGATGGGTTTTGTGTTCGTCTTTAATCGGGTTACAGGTAAACCTCTCTTTCCTATCGAGGAGCGTGCTGTTCCGCAGAGCACAGTGCCTGGGGAACAAACATGGCCCACACAACCGATTCCCGCCAAACCACCGGCACTCGCTCGGCAATCGATGACGCGTGCTGAAGTGAGTCGCGTCTCAGCTGAGTCTGAACGATATTGCACTGAACTCTTCGACAAACTAACAAACAAAGGGATGTACACGCCTGCCGGGCTCGAACCGACGTTGATGTTTCCCGGATATCACGGTGGCGGTAACTGGTCGAGTGCGTCGTTCGATCCAAAGTCGGGTTATCTATATGTGAACATGAATGAAGATGGTGCAGTTGGACAGATGAATCCGCAACCGCCGGGTTCACCAATCCCATATATTCGTCGTGGTCGATTTGAGGAGTACGCGTGGTTCCGCGATAAGAACGGTCGGCCGTGTCAGCAACCTCCGTGGGGAACACTGACTGCTGTTGATTTGAGCAATGGAGAGATTGTTTGGCGTATTCCTCTTGGCGTCGTCGATGAACTTGAAGCGAAGGGGGTTCACAACACCGGGGCTCAGAACCTTGGTGGATCGATCGTGACAGCAGGTGGACTGGTGTTCATCGCCGGTACAACTGATCATCGGTTTCGGGCTTTCGACGCTAAAACGGGAAAGCTGTTGTGGGAAGCGCAACTCGAGGCAAATGGTCACGCAACACCCATTACGTTTCGGGGCAAGAGCGGCAAGCAGTTTGTAGTGATAGCGTCAGGTGGCGGCGGTTTTTTGAGAGCATTGAGCAGTGTGCTATCAGACACGGTGGTCGCATATGCACTCCCCTAGGTGAGGTCGGGGGCATGTTTTGAACCAGCTAAATGGCAGTAAGGAAGGGTGGCTTGCCCCGCTTCAACTGTCAGATCCCTCAATGTTGAGTGATTAGTACATTGACGCGGGGGGCAAGCCACCCTTCCTTACTACGATTTAGCGAACATACGAATTAGCCTACCTGAACCTCAAACTTCAACTTCAGAACACCAGTGTCTGGATCGAACGCGGCAGGCTGTTAACCTCCGCCGCATCTCCCTTGATCCATAACCAGTAACTCGCGGCTTTCTCCGTCGGATTCATCACAACCACAGCCACTCTCCCATCCGGGTTCAGAAATGCAGTCGACAGCAGCTGACTGCGACTCGGCGAGCTTGCAATTCTCTTAGCTCCAGGCTGAATGAACTTCGAAAAGTGGCCGATGTAGTAATACGAACTAAGGTACGTCAACTCGCCTGTCTTGGTGTCAGCATGAACGGGCGCGAAACAGTAATTACCGACGTGATTTGGGCCACCCTTTTCATCCAATAACACATTCCAATCAGTCCAACCAACCGTTCCATTGTTGAAGTCGTTAATCATTGAGCGACCATATTGTTCTCCAAATTTCCACTCACCAAGCTTGGTTGCATCAAACCGGTCGACACAGCCCTCAGTGAAGATCAAGTGTTTGTCTGGCCACGTTTCATGCACCAGCTTGACGTTATCAAACATCGGTTCGCCCCCGCTCCACGGTTCGTACCAGTGGAAGCCGATCGCCCACACAAACTTTGCCGCGTCAGGATCGCTCAAAATCGTACTGGCGCGCTGGTAAATCAAATCGCGATTGTGATCCCAGGCAATGATCTTCTTGTCCGATAACCCCTCTCTCTTTAGAGTTGGACCAAGATGCTTTTTGAGAAAATCACGCTCCTCTTCGTCCGTATAGATGCACGATTCCCATGTCTGTTTCGCCATCGGTTCATTTTGAATTGACACTCCCCAGATAGGAATCCCTTCGCTCTGATAGGCACGAATGAACTTCGCAAAATAGTTGGCCCATGACTGGTAGAACTCGGGTTTCAAACGACCGCCATGCAACATGTCGTTGTTGTCTTTCATGAAAGCTGGCGGACTCCACGGGCTTGCGAAAATGTTTAGCCTGCCACCGGTTGCAGCAATCACCTGTTTGATAAACGGGATCCGGTGCTGCTTGTCATGGTTGATGCTGAACGACTTCAGTTCCTTATCGCCTTCATCGACATACGTGTAACTACTACTCGAAAAATCACAACTATGAATGTTGGTGCGAGCGAGCTGGTAACCAATCCCTTTCTTGTCGTCGTAGTACGCGGTTAGCAGCTCTTGTTGCTTCGGCTTCGGCAGAGCGGCGAACACTTCTGCAGAAGCATCGGTAAGGGCACCACCAATTCCGAGTAATGTTTGAAACTGCCTGTTCGGATCGACGAACACACAGATCTGAGTCTCCTTTGGTTGGCCCACAGGTTTGAAACTCAGTGTGTCGGTCAGTGAAAGTCTATGATCTGTTTTGTCGGCGGTGGTGTAGACGGAGACCTGCCTGGGCGGCGATGACAATCTTGCGACCCCAATGTTTGAGTTTGCTTTTGCATTACCGAAGGAAAGTTTCTTTGGGGCCAACAACGCAGCCGAAGATGCGACCAAGAAGTTTCGACGATGGATTTTCATGCGGGGGACTTTAACACACCTTTGGAGTGCGCTGACTCTGTCAGCGCTTTGTTCACCGCAACAATTAAAAGCGCTGACAGAGTCAGCGCACTCCAAAACTAGTTTCCTTCCGCGACAAACCGGTAGCCGATCCACGGTTCAGTGAGAATGTATCTCTTGCCGGTCGTATCCCGCTCTACTTTCTTTCTTAAGTTCCCCACGAAGACGCGCAGATACTGATCTTGTTCCACGTAATCACCACCCCAGATTGCCGCCAGCAACGCATGATGGGTGAGAACCTTTTCCGCATGACGGATGAAATACACCAACAGGTCAAACTCTTTCGGCGTCAAATGAACTTCACGCCCACTCACCATCACTTTGCGCGTATCGAGATCAACCACAAAATCTCCAGCCTTTAATGTCTTCTCGGCCGATTGTGTAGCTGGTTGCGATGCAGCCCTACGCAAAGCCGCCCGCACACGTGCTAAAAGCTCGTCGATACCAAATGGTTTGGTTACAAAATCGTCGGCACCAATATCGAGTGCTTCTACCTTGATTCGTTCCTCACCTTTGGCTGACAAAATAATGATCGGCACTTGTGAGAACGCACGCACACGCCGACAAAGTTCGAGTCCATCCATATTCGGCATGGCCAGATCGGTTATAACCAGGTCGGGTTGCCAGTCTGTGAAGGTTTCGAATCCGGAAATTCCGTCGGCCGCCGCGCGCACATCATAACCACGGGCCCGGAGCCCGGTGCGCAGGACGCGCGTCAACTGCGGCTCATCGTCAACCACAAGGATTCGCGCTTTATCAGTCATAGGCTTCGGGACCCAATAACTACATCAGCATTCGATTCGTCTGCGGGTTGTTCATCGCCGATCGGCAACGTGAATATCACTCTAGTTCCCTTGTTATTAGTTGCACCCTCAATCCAAATCGAACCGCCATGTGCCTCGATGATGCCTTTTGCAATTGCGAGGCCCATGCCTGTGCCCGACGGTTGGTGCGTGCTGATATCTGCGTCGCGTGTTGCACGAAAGAATTTGTCAAAAACACGCTCGCGCAGTTCGGGCGTGATTCCAATTCCCCGATCTTCCACTGCCATTTCAATCATCGCATCATCAAAACGCTTCACGCTAATTGTGATCTTTGTCTGCGGTGGCGAATACTTCAACGCATTGTCGATGAGTGTGTAAACGACTTCACTAACAGCGCGTTCATCAACACGCACTACCGGCAGCTCAGGTTCAATATCAACGACGATCTCTCGTCCCTGTGTCAGCAGTTGCGCACGGGCTAATGCGTTGTTGATGATTTCATCGACATTTCCCCAGCGGCGGCGAAGATGTAACTCACCAGCTTCAATGCGCGCCAAATCAAGCAGACCATTAATGAAACGGTTCAACCTGTCGCTCTCCTCGTTGATCACTTCCAACATCTCGAGTCGTGCCTCAGGATCCAGAGCCACAGGCGACTCATCTTCGGCTTTACCGCGTGCTTCATCAATCAAAGTGGTAATCGATGCCTTGATTGAAGTAAGTGGTGTACGCAGATCGTGAGTGACGGCGTCGAGTAACGCCGACTTCAGCCGTTCACTTTCTTTCAAAGCTTCGGCGTGACTCGCACGTTCAAAGGCTACACGGAGTTGTTGATAGAGTCGTTCGATCTCGCGACGGCCTTCTTCGGCTTCTTCGGCTCGTCGTTTTGCGCGCGCTGAAAGTTGTCCGACCGCAAGTGCCGTGGTGAAGAATGCCGCCAACGCAACCCAGTTCTGAGGATGTGCAATGTCGAGCGTGTAAAGTGGGGGAAGAAAAAAGAAGTTGAAGCAAAAAACTCCGAGCACTGACGCGAGCAGTGCAGGCTTACTCCCCCAGAACAACGCAACGAAAAGCACGACGAGCAGAAAGGCAAGACCGACAGTGGTAGAATTGATCTGTTCTTGAAAAGGTGCGAGGAGGAGCGTCAACGCGGAGGTACCAACGACGGCACCAACGTAACCGGCCCATTTGAGGTTCGCCAGGTTGCGGTCCACGAGAGGTATTGTAATAGAGAAGCTGAGGGATTGCCGATTGCTGATTGCTGATTGTTGATTTAAGAAATGAATGCCTTAAGGCAAATCAACAATCAGAAATCAGCAATCAGAAATGTCCTCACGCGGTCTGTATCACACTCTTAACTTCTGGTGGTTCTTCACCCAACCAATCTGGATTCGAAGCCGTACCGTCGTATATCGAAGTGGTTTTGAATAACTCGTATTCCCCACGAGAGGCGACGTTCTTGGTTTTCGCTAACAACTGGTTGACTTCCTCTTTACTCAGCGGCTTGAAAGTCCTTGCCGCATTTATGGCCTGGTCCAGATCACTCATACTCTCGCAGCCAGTGATTACTACTGACGTGGGCAAGTTCATCGCGTAGTGCAAACACTCGGTCGGGCTCACAGTCTTTGATTTGAGAATCATACCGTTGGCCATTGGCTTCATACCCAGTACTCCAATGTTTTGCCTTACCAACTCAGGTAACACCGATTTTTCAAAACTTCGATAATGTGCATCCATCACATTCAATGGCATCTGCACAGTGTCAAACTCAAAACCATTCTGGCGAGCCACCTCAAGCATGTACAAATGAATGTGCGGATCTTTGTGTCCAGTGAAACCGATGAAGCGGATCTTGCCTTTGTCGCGAGCCTCGAGTAGCGCGGCATT
>PSRF01000348.1 GCA_003175865.1 Blastocatellia bacterium | reverse complement strand
TCTCACCTAGTCCAAGCATTCTCGTTGCGGACGCATTGATAGTAGTGACTCGATCGGCTTCATCAACAGAAACAACACCAGTTGAAAGAGATTGCAGAACAGTTTCAATGTAGTTTCGTCGTTCATGCAAAGCCTGGTTCTTGTCACGCAACTCAGCAGCACCCGCCTCAATCCGTGCCCGATTCTCCTCGAGTTGTCTGGTCATTTGATTGAACGAATCAGCAAGCAACGCGAGTTCATCGTCTGCAATTGTGACGACTCGGTGATGAAGATTTCCACGCGCAATCTCTTTTGAAGCTTCTGCCAGCGCTTTGATTGGTGTCGCAATTCCGCGTGCTAGATAGATTGCTACCCAACTCGAGACAAACAACAGGATCATTGTCATTAGGCCGAGGGTCGAAAGGCCCAGCAACCTGACGCGACGCTGTTTCTTGACCAACTCCTGGTAACCTCGTTCGGAGTCGCTGATCAATTGGTCCAGATTGTTCTCCGGTCGCTTTTGAGGCGCAACAATCAGAGTTTCATTCTCATTCAAAGGGACGGCAATCACATCGAACTCAATACCATCCGCGAGTGTGTCACCAAGCACTGTCTGCAGTTTTCGAGCCTGACCCATCAAATCTTCTATTTTTGCAGTATCGGTCGACGAAAGCTTGGCACGGCGACCAACAACCAGTGAGCCGTCTCGTCTGACGATCTCCACAGCTGTCATTTGATCAGACGACACAAGCTGGTCCAATGTTGATACGCGATTTTGCTGGTCCTGTTTATCCAGCAACATAGCAAGCAGCGTCGCTGTGTTTCGCAGGTTCCGATTCTGAATAGCAACAGCATCGCGTCGCGCCTCACTCGCCTGCTGAACGATGCCTTCTGGAAACGGGTAAAACCATTTCTCTAGCGAACGATTGAGAAAGAGATATGAGAAGACTGCCATTGCCGTGATCGGCAGGAAACTAATCGAAATGAAATAAACGAGCAGTCGCGTCTTAACTTTTGATCCAAGCTGTCGCTCGTGTCGCTCACGTCGCAACTTGAGCAGGTTACGAACAAAGATAAAAGAGAAGACGACGAAGGCTACGAAGTTGAGTGTTGAAAGTGCGTAGAGTAAGAGCGTGTCGGACGCGGAATCTGGTCGAAGAACAGTCCAGAGCCAGAGCTGCTGTGAGACTATGACCGCCAACAACAGAGCGACGGTAATTCCCAGAATCCATATCA
Source organism: Blastocatellia bacterium (assembly GCA_003175865.1). Lineage (GTDB taxonomy): Bacteria > Acidobacteriota > Blastocatellia > Pyrinomonadales > Pyrinomonadaceae > PSRF01. The sequence continues at coordinate 5,030 of PSRF01000348.1, read as the reverse complement.
AAACGCGTCGACGGCGGCGACGACGATTGAGTTGCTCAGGAGTCAATTGCTCGATGGGTTCGTACATCAGAAATGTAGGCAAAGTTTACCATAGCGCTCTTTGTAGCGCGGGCCGGGCGCCGCTATGTAACGCGACTTCGGAAAATAAGTTGCCGCGATGACAAAGCGGCGCCGGGCCGCCGCACTCCAAAGAGGTGTACCTCGCCCAATGAATTCCAAGTTACAATCCCTTCCCCAAACATGGACCTCCACAGCATTTTCATCAACACCGACGGCCGCCTGCGCAGTGGTTGGCGTTTACTTCTGTACGCTTTTCTCTTTCTGGCAATCTATATCCTGTTGGGGACAGGTCTCTGGATTATGTCTGGAGTCCTTGGACCATTCATTGAACATTTACCTCACGTAACGTTTGTAAGAGATGTAGTCGGTCGACTGGTAATGCTGACGTCGGCTATCGCCGCCGGCTACCTTTGCAATCGTTTCCTCGAAGGACTGCCGTGGCGAGCGCTTGGCCTTACTCTTCACACAGGTTGGTTGCGTGACTTCATCGTTGGTTCAGTTATCGGGCTTGTTTCGCTATTCATCGCTGTTGGACTCGCAACCATCGGACGCGGACTGCGCTTTTCATTCAATGGTAACGGTGTACTGATAGTGGTAGAGAGTCTAGCCAGCACAATCGTTTTGTTTGTGGTCGCCGCAGTTGCTGAAGAAGCGATATTTCGCGGGTATGCGCTCCAAACACTGACACGTGCACAACTAGCACTCGTGGGAATACTGCTCACATCTGTACCCTTCAGCATCGGCCATCTTTGGAACCCCAACGTCGTGCCTGTTGTGACATTCGTGAACACTGCGCTCGCTGGTGTTTGGCTCTCGCTCGCGTACCTACGCACTCGTAGCTTATGGTTTCCGCTTGGCATCCACTGGGCCTGGAACTGGGCACTAAACTCCGTCTGCGGACTTCCGGTTAGTGGTTTAAAAGTCACAAGTAATCCGCTCTTTCATGGAACGGATCTCGGACCTTCCTGGTTGACTGGCGGGAGTTATGGTATCGAAGGCGGGGCGGCAGCGTTTATCGCATTAATTCTGTCTACTCTCTTTGTCTGGAAAACTAGTTTGGTGCAACCGACTCCTGAGATGTTCGATCTAACAAGCCACGAAAACCCTGCTGTTCCGAAGGCGGAAATATCAATTCGCCAGACTGAACGACAAGTCTGACTGTTAACAGTTTTGAATACTCTCCCGTCTTAATCGATGTTCAGGAAGCGCAGCTCAAGGAACCGTTGAATACCGCGCTTCAAAATTCGCAGCACATGGTTGAGCGAGATCGAGGCGGCGTAATGCACGAGCTTGAGGCCACAGCGGACTTTCTTCTCATGACCCCTCAGCCACAAACCTCGGTTGAGCCCGAAACAAGAGACAAATCCATCGAGGTTGCACTCGTTAGGGCGGTGCTGGACGGTGACCGCGATGCGTTCGGTCAGCTTTACGCGCAGTTTGCGCCGCTCGTCCATGGAATCCTGCTCGCCCGAGTGCCACGTGTGGAAGTTGAAGATCTGGTGCAAGACATCTTCTTCCACGCATTCAACAAGCTCCATACGCTGCGCGATTGGGCAGCCTTCGGACCATGGATCGCAATGATCACCAGAAACCGCGCGATGGACTTTCATCGACGTTCACGCGAGACCGTGGAGATAACCGACGACCTACGCAGCACAGACAACGACATTTCGCGCGCCATGGAGATCCTTGAAATGATTCGCGCCTTGCCAGACGCATATCACGAAACACTTGTGTTGCGACTTGTAGAAGGAATGACCGGACCAGAAATCGCATCGCGTACAGGTCTAACACCTGCCTCGGTTCGCGTGAACCTGCACAGGGGAATGAAGCTGTTGCGAGAACGACTCGCTATTCGGGAGAACTTATGAACGACGACTATCTTTGGAATAAAACGGGCAAGCCGGACCCGGAAGTGCAAGAACTCGAAGAAGTACTTGGGGTTCTCCGCTATAAACCACGACCCATCGTCCTACCAGCTAATTTGGCACGGCCAAGGCGACTCAGGTTAAGCGCGTTGTTGGCCGTGGCCGCCTGCGTAGCTTTGGCGTTCCTGGCAGCCGGTTTATGGTTCGCAGCGACATCTTCAAAGTCATCGAAACCCGAACAGGCAAAACAGCGACAGTTGAACAATCCGTCTCCGTCACCGAACGTCGACAATCAGAACGTCGCGAAAGACCAAACAGCTGGAACTAATCAGGAAACACAACCGAAGGCCAACAATAAACCGCAACAGCAATCGCAGCCCGTCGTCGCTTACCACAGGCACCGAGACAACGCCGCTGTAATCGCGAAACGTAACCGTGAACGCGAAGAGGCACTCGAAGTAAAACAACAGTTGCTCATGGCTCTTCGCGTCGCAAGCGAGAAGCTAAACCAGGCGCAACGCAAGGCGCAAAACCCTGCACCGCCTAATCAGATTCGTAATCAACACAAAGTGAGTTAACTCAAACCAGTGTCCGACAAACTTTAGTTTGTCGTTGTGACTAGAACGCACGCAGGAACGACAACCTAAAGCTTATCGGACAATAAAGGAGTTGCTATGAAACTACTCATAACAAAATCGAAGTCAGTGCTGATGACGATTGCTTGTATATCGGCGATGTATGTCAGCGCGTATGCACAGTCGCCGAGGATTCAGCTGACCAGCATCGAGCATCTGTCTGCCAAGGCAAGTCAAACCGTCGATGTAAACATCGACGAACGTTTGATCCAAATCACGGCGAAGTTTTTGACTGATCCCGATGATGCAGAGGTTAGAAAGCTCGTGAACAATCTGAAAGGGATCTACGTCAAGAGCTTCGAATTTGAAACCGACAACGTCTACTCGACGGCCGACGTAGAGGCCATACGTTCACAGCTTCGTGGGCCTTCATGGTCAAGACTGCTGAATGTCGATAGCAAAAAGGAAGGTCAGATCGAGGTCTACGTGATGCTTGAGGGTGAGAAGATTGGAGGCCTCGCGGTGCTGAGTGCCGAACCTCGCGAATTCACTATCGTGAACATTGTTGGGCCAGTCGATTTGGAGAAGCTGGCGTCACTAGAAGGACAATTTGGTATCCCTGACCTGGGTATCCAATCACCTAAGTCCAATAAGAAAAAGAATGAGGACCAGTGAGTCAAAACGATGAGATCCGCGCTCTTCAAGAACTGCTTCGTCGTCTCATTGATGCTCGTACTTGTCGCTCCGGCACAAGCGAAGGGAGATGACTTCAATTCAGTCGTGAAAATGATTGAGCAGTTCTATCACGTCAAACATGAAAGTATTCCCTTCCTAGCCAGGGCCGGAATGAAGGCTGCTACTACGGCGGCAAAACTCAAAGGTGGTACCGCGAGACGAATTGCCGAAGCCGGGAGTGTCAAGCTTGCGGTGTTCGAAAACCAATCGTTTGAATATGACGGAGAGGTTACGCAATTTCGCAATTCACTCAACGCTGCCCTCAACGACACATGGACTCCGTTTGTCCAATATCTGGCACCGATTGATAAAGAGCAGTCCTACATTTTTCTACGTGCGGCTGGCGATAAGTTTAATGTGTTGCTTGTAACGATTGAATCCAAAGAGGCAACCGTAATCCAGATCACCGTGTCGCCGGCAAACCTCGCGTTGCTCTTGAAAGACCCCGAAGGAATGAGCAAAGCGATCACTGACGAAGCCACTATCAATGATCAGGAGTGAAGAAATGAAATCAACAACTCCTCCCAACATTCGCGCCAACACGCAAGGGCGTCAAACCAGAGACACGCACCGACAAAGTTTTTTTACTTGCCCGTACCACCGCTCTCTCAATCCCGGGCGAGAAGAACATCGTCCGGAGTGTTTTGGTTTTGCGCCTTTGCGTGTTGCTGTGAGTCTCTTGTTCGCACTCTTGTTCATTCCCGTGATGACTCGGACGGTGTTGGCGCAAGACGTCGAAGACACAATTCGCATTAAGACGCGCGTTGTGTTCCTCGATGCACTCGTTAAGGACAAGAAGACAGGAGATCCGATTTCAAACTTGAGCACCAACAACTTCACCGTTTTAGATGAAGGAAGACAACGCGAGATAACGTACTTCACGCGCGAAGGTCAGGCACGTAAACCACTCGCGCTGGTTCTCATTCTTGATCTGCGGGGCGATGGCGCCGGCAGGTTTTTAAAACAGCCTGAAATCCTCAAAGCGATGGAAGATGAACTAGCGAAGCTTCCTCCAGAAGATGAGGTAGCAATTCTCGCCATGGATATTAATGATGAAGATGAAAAGCGGGTCTGGTTAACCGACTTTACTCACGACCGTACAAAATTCTCCGCAGCCTTAGCGCGAGTGAGGGAGTTTATCAACGTCCAGCATGAAGACTCAGATCGAAACGCAGCTAAGAAGGAACCAGACACGGATGCTCAGCAAACGACTTCAACTGCAACTCCTGCAGCATCGCCATCACCTGCAGCTGATGCGCCAAAGCCGAATGATGTTGTCGAGACGGAAACAATCAAAGGACGCAAAGGAGCCGTTGTCACACGTACACTCCACACGGATGGTTCAGTTGATGTTAAGCGAACAAACAAGAGTGGTGACGTAACAGTCGACTTCGGCGATGTATACGACATGGCAGCTGCGGTTCGAGAAGCTACGAAACGGGCCCAGGAACTGCGACCCAACTCTCAGCCGTCACTTGTCTGGGTCTCCGACGGCATAGCTCCAATCTTCTATGAAGACCGTGACGCGACAGAACAAATTTTGATTCGCAACAATGTCATCTTCAGTTCACTCACTGTCGAGCTGCGAACATTGTTTAAGTTCTTGCTTCCGGTTGGGAAACCCATTGCTGGTTGGCTCGGAATGAGTCTTTACGGCAGCGCAAAACTACTGGCCCAACGTTCCGGCGGTGAGGCCGTGAAAGTGGGTCGAGTGAAAGACTACGGGACAGGTCTCGCAAAAATTATCGGTAATCTCACCGCACGTTATAGTCTCGGCTTCGCGTTGGCTGAG
>PSRF01000366.1 GCA_003175865.1 Blastocatellia bacterium | reverse complement strand
CAGCTGATCTAACGAATCAGTTGGGCGCGGGGACGTTGACGCGTGCACAGGTACTCAGGGCGATCGCTGATTCAGATGAGGTGTTCAATGTGGAGTTCAACCAGGCGTTTGTGGCGATGCAGTACTTTGGGTACTTGCGACGTGCACCGGAGCCGGCTGGTTACAACGCGTGGCTGACTTATCTGAACACACACCCAACGGACTTCCGCACGATGGTGAATGGCTTCGTGAACTCGCCGGAGTACCGCTTGAGGTTTGGACCGTGATCTCTCTCGCCTATTTCCTTCTCATCTCATGAGGTAGCGTTGTTGATACCGAAGCGAGTCATGCACGTTCTGCGCGACAGTAACTTCTACACGCCGCCACCCTGGTCTTTTATCGGGTGCGTAATAGCTCAGGCTGTACTGGCTAATAATGTCACTATTAATCGCTTTTAGGGCGCCAGCGAGTTCGTCGGAATCCGGAAACTGGCCCAGCCCGCCAGTCACCTTAGCCAAACGTTCTATAATTTCTTTTCCATGACATGCGTCCTGGTTGAAAGTCTTACAAGATTGGTTAAGGAGAATTCCGACTGCGTAGATTGTCGCATGGCGGGCAAGTGTTTCTTTCTCAATCTCTGCGAGTCCGGCACGACTAGACGTGTCTTGACCGTCAGAAATCAAGACTAGCGCTTTGTGACGTTGAGAAGCTCGTTCCAGCGCCACTAGACCCAGAAGTACGCCGTCATACAACACTGTCTCACCACCGGGATGTAGTCCACTCAACTGTTTCAATAATTCGGTACCGTTAATAGACTGCGCGAGCAGTCGGGTATTGTCCGCAAATGCAACAAGTGTGTAGTCATTTTCCGCATTTGCGTGCTTCAAAAAAGTTTTCAATCCGGCCATCAGGTTCCGCCACTTAGTACCGAGCATCGAAGACGAAGTGTCAACTACAAATACGATGCTTGCTGGTCCTCCATTGTCAAAGAATTGAGGCACGACTGGCTTGTTCTCATCAGCTACAAGAAAGTCTTGTGCTTTGAGACCTAGAACGGGGTGGCCTTTTTTATCTTTCACTGCAACATTAATAGTGACCAGCCCGACATCCACCCTTATCACGTCTTCATCTTGGACTTGCGCTGAAACTTGAGAGACTGCGAGCATTGTTGTTATCAGCAATCCGCAGCTCCAGCTAAGAATGTAGGCTAATCCGACGGCTTCCTTGTCGAGCTGCCTGATAATTAAACGTGATCGTGGCATGAGCCGTGACGCCTCCACTATCGGTACGTACCTTCTCTTCACCACTTAACGCGTGAATGCTGCGCGAAAGCTCTAACGCCTGCGTCTTCGGATGTGCAGCTTTCTTATCAGCACTGGACAGTTCAGGGTTGCGGCCGAACAGCGGCAGACGGTTATGGTCCAAACCGCAGACGTTACTCAGCAGAGCCCACAAATCCCTTAACGCGCGAGTCCTCGCGATGCGTGTTCAATAACTTAACCACCCGCTGTAACCCGCGGGCTCCGGTGTTCTCTTGAGGTACGCCCATCCAGCCATCACTTTTCGATGCGCTGAAAAATCAAAATAACTTGTTGCCTCCTCATACAGAAAAGTGATATAAACCGTTTCTGTTAACGTTAACCTACCCGAAAAGCAATGAAGAAACCGTCGAAAAAGCCAGTCACGCTTGCCGATATTGCAGCCCAGGCCGCCGTAACACCTATGACTGTTTCTCGCGTCATCAACGGCAATGGATACGTACATGCCGAAACCCGCGAACGCGTGCTTCGTGTCGCGCGCGAGATGAATTACCGGCGCAATGGACTTGCTCGAGGACTGAAACGGCAGCGCACCGAAACGGTTGGCATGGTGATCGGCGATATCGCAAATCCATTTGCCGCCGAGTTAAGTCGAGGAGTTCGCGAAGTTCTCGAAGAACATGGTTATACGCTCTTTATCTGCATCAGCGAACACAATCCAAAAGAAGATGTTCAGGCGTTCAATTCGCTTGCGGACCATCGTGCCGACGGAATCATAGTGGCTACTCGAGCATCAAAGACCGGCAATGAACGACTAGAAGAGTTAATTGAATCAGGAGTACCTGTCTCTCTTATCGGGCGGGACTTTCGCCACGCACATGCCGATCTAGTCACAGCAGATCATCTGAAGGGTGGTTACGAGGCCACCAGGCATCTTATTCAGCTTGGCCATAAACGCATCGGTTTTATTGGGGTATCGTTAACGCAAGGCCTTCGACTAAGACGTTTTCAAGGTTACCTCGAAGCGCTCAATGAACATGGCTTAACGGTTGACGAGAAGTTGATTGTGGGTGGCCGTGAAAACGCAGAACAGATGCCTGGCTACTCGACTGAAGAGATGGGTTGCGACGGTATGTTGAAACTGCTGGAACTGAAGGAGCGACCCACTGCTATCTTCGCACGCAACGACTTCACCGCCATGGGAGCTTTGAATGCAATAAAACGATCTGGGTTGCGGATCCCAGAAGACATTGCAATCGTGGGTTACGACGACATTCCGCTTGCAGCACACACGTCGCCAACGCTTACTACAGTGAGGCAGCCAACTCGCGAACAAGGACGAACTGCTGCCGAGTTTTTGCTAGGCCGTATCGAAGGCGATCGCGAACAGCCGCGTTGCGAAAGAACTTTTCAGTGTGAATTAGTAGTACGAGAATCAACAATCCCCTTGACTGAAGCTTCAGTCACCCAGACCCGAAAGCGACAGAAAAAAACAGCATAGGAGCGTGTCCGGCGAACGAATTGACGGACCCGCTAAAGGTTTCATAACTTATGTTAGCGATAACACAAAATTTGTTCGCTGGATCGACAAACAAGCGCCGCATCCCGCCCCAGACGTTAAGGAGAATCGTCATGAACCAACGACAGAATCTACTGCAAGGGAAATTGGACCAGAGTCCCAACCAGCATTCCAATAATCGAGTGTCACGCTGGCTGTTGCTGATACTAATGTTGCTCTTGCTTGTACCGGCTACACACGCGCAACAGATCACATCCTCGCTCAGCGGAGTTGTGGCCGATGAAAATAAGTCCTTGATTCCCAATGCAACTGTAACCGTGGAGAGTCCGCAACTCGCAGTGCGTCGAACTGCGGTTACCAATGATGATGGCTATTTCGTCGTGACGAATCTTCCCGTGGGCATCTATCGTGTCACGGTGTCGGCGTCTGGATTCAGCAACACAACCCAGGAAAGTGTGAAGATCGATGTCGGCACTACACTCACCTTGAACATTACGATGAGTGTTAAGCAGATCTCACAACAGGTTGACGTTCGAGACACTTACTACCAGACAGTCAACAAAGAAAGCGCAAATGTGGAAACGCTCATCTCCGGCACGCAGGTGACTGAGATTGCTCTCAACGGTCGTAATTGGGCCCAGTTGATAAACCTAGCGCCGGGAACGAGTGCGATAAATAACGATTCGCAACAGGGAACCAATGTCCGCATCGACGACACTGCGATCAATGGTTTACGTCGCCGGACGGCTCCGACCCTCGACGGTGTGAGTAATGTCGATCACGGTTCAGTTGGAACTCTGGTCAACAATATCAGCGTCGATGCAATCCAGGAATTCAAACTTGTTTCCAGCCCTTACAGTGCTGAGTACGGTTCTCAAGCTGGTCCATCAATCAACGTTGCGACAAAGCGAGGAACCTCTGATTTCCACGGTTCGCTGTTTGAGTTTATCCGTAATGACAAACTCAACGCCTATTCGTGGGAAAGCAAGCAGGTTACGGTTGGCGCACCAACAAAGCCTTTCCTTCGCTTCAACAACTTCGGAGGGTTCGTCGGCGGACCGCTCTACAAAAAGAAGCTGTTCTTCTTCGGTGGAATGGAATTCAAACTGCCGAGAACTACCGCCGGCGTCAATGAACTCGTGCCGACAGAGGCAATGAGGAGAGGAGACTTCAGCGCGTTTCTTCCGACCGGACTTCCTACTAACTACACTTGCACAACTTCGATCCCTTCCGGGAACGCTCCTGACAAGTTCATCCTCTGTGACAAGTCGGGATCGACAACTGGAGTGCCATTTCCGAACAACATCATTCCGGATTCAAAGAAATCACCAAACGGCGTTGATCTAGTGAAGCTTTGGCCGCACCCGAACTCGGGGTTTGATCGCTTTATTGGCTCGCCCGGAATTAAACGTAACGTTCGTGAGGAATTGCTGCGAATGGATTATCAGTTGAACGATCGCGTCAGCATCTTTGGCCGTTGGATACACGACAAATTCGACTCTGATAATCCACTAGGTTCGACGTTTGACAACCAGGCTTTGCCAATCGCGCCAGATAATCACATCCGGAACGGTAAGACGTTCCTCGTCAGTTACACACATGTTCTGACCCCAACTATAGTGAACGAGGCAATGGTTAGTTGGCAGCGAAATGATCAGTCAGTTCTTTATCAGGACGATTCACAGATTGCGCGGTCTACGTACGGCATCAACTTCACTGAAATATTCAGCGAAAACCGGTTGAATAAAATTCCGGAGTTCTCAGTGCAAGGTTACTCAACGTTGAGCGGCAATGGTTTGCCATACACGATTGATGCTCGCAATTGGGAAGTTCGCGATAACGTAACCTGGTCACATGGAGATCACACGCTGAAGTTTGGGTTCCTATATCAAAACAGCAACAAGAACGAGAACACACGCGTGCGCGATGGTGGCACGATTACTTACAGCACCGGATCAACTGCAGGTACTTCGTTTCGTCCGCAGGACAGCGGCAACGCACTTGCGAATCTCTTGTTAGGCGCTTACACACGTTACACCGAAACATCGAACACGACTGCAGCTCCTGCTGCTTACAGTCAATTCGAGGCCTATGCGAACGATCAATGGCGTGTGAATTCACGTCTGAGTTTGACGCTCGGTTTGCGCGTGCAACACATTCCCTGGCCTTACACGAATCTTGGAAACATCGTTGGCTTCAATCCAAACTCATTTGATCCAGCAAAGGCTCCGCTTGGGAGTCAGATCTCCGGCGGTGTGATCAACCTGATAGCCGATCCAACCGGACAGTTAACACGCACCCAGGGATTTTTTGATCCTTACAATGGCTTGGTGTTACCAAGTAACTCGACCGTTACCGATCCGAACTTGCAGCGATTGAAGTCGAGTCGTCCGAGTGGACTGGCGAGCAGCGATGGTCCATATCTCGCTCCAAGACTGGGCTTCTCCTGGGATCCTTTTGGTTCAGGCAAGACAGTCATTAGAGGAGGAGGTGGTATCTACTACGATCGCACGCTTTTGAATCCAGTGCGAGACGCGGGGACAAATGCACCGTTTGCTACGGTGGCAACAATCACGCAAGGACGACAATTCACAACACCAGCAAACCTCTCGGGGTTGACAGGCTTTAATAATCCGCTCGACACAGTCGGTGCTTCGGGAACCGGCAGACCCTTAGTGCAGGCGTTGACTGTTTTCGATTTCGACATGCCGCCCGGTGCCGTTTACGCATACAGCCTCGGCGTCCAACGTGAATTACCCGGCGGCTTCGTGATCGACGTTAGCTATGTTGGCAATCAGGCCCGGCACTTGACTCATCGCCGCGATATTAACTACGTGACGCCTGAAGCGGCTTTGGCTAGAAATTCATCCGGCGCATTCGTGAATGCAACAACCGATACAGTGCGCCAATTTCTCGGTTACAGCACAATTCGTTCACAAGAGAACACCGGATCCTCCAGTTACAACTCATTGCAAATTAGTGCACAGCGGCGTGTGTCACGTGGAGTGAATCTCAGTGTCGCTTACACTTACGGCAAGTCGCTGAACAATTTTGACGTCGAGACCTCGGATCTTCGTGTTCCATTTGATGCGAGTCTCGACAAGGGAAACGCCAACTTCGATCGACGTCATGTGTTTGCGATGAGTTATGTGTACGCGCTTCCGTTCTTTGAGAAGAGTCATAGCTTAGTTGGGCATGTACTAGGTGGTTGGCAAGTTTCTGGCGTTGTCACGTTGCAGACCGGTCAGTATGTCAGCATCTCTGGTGGCAGTCGTGCTTCAACTTCACCAAGCAATGGTTATGGAACCAACGTCGACCTAATAGGTGATTGGCGTGCAGTTCCAGGCGGACAGACACCGACTCCGTTGTTTAGTTCGACCGGCGCTTACCTGAGCGGTGGTTGGATTAATCGAGCCGCATTTGTACCAAGAACGGGCTTGATTGGTAATGTCGCGCGTAATCTGATCGAAATGCCATCGACGCAAAACTTCAACCTAACGTTGATGAAAAAATTCGCGTTGACTGAGAGGTTCCAAATGCAGCTTCGCGGTGAAGTATTCAACCTCTTCAACCACCCAAACTTCAGAACCCTGGTTACGAATTTGAGTTCCTCGAACTTCGGAGCGCTTACTCAGACTGACGATCCGCGAGTATTTCAGTTTGGCGTAAAAATATTGTTCTGATTTTGGAGTGCTTTGGAGTGCGGCGGGCCTGGCGCCGCTTTTGAAGTATGAAGTAGG
>PSRF01000022.1 GCA_003175865.1 Blastocatellia bacterium | reverse complement strand
GCCACACGTTAACTCGTGCGTATTTACGAGACGACGAAGCCCCCTGTTGTATTGGAAACTTACATCGAGGAGCATCCAATGCTGCGAACACGAAATACCCTCTATCTACTCTTTTCAGTTGTATTGGCCCTGGTAATAGCTGGCTCAGCTGTACCTCAAAACAAAGACAAAAAAGAGAAGAAGGAGTACCCCGGTACCCCGACGATCTGGAGCGAACCCACCGATCTCGAGTCGCGCAATCTGCTACTCGGAAACGGCGGCGAACAGATGAAACCGGATTTAACACACGTAACGTTCATCGAGGAGAAAAAGACCGGATGGTCCAAGAAGTACCGCGTTAGGGATGGAAGCGGTAATGAGTGGATGGCAAAGCTCAGCAAAGAAGCGCAACCCGAAACTGCTGCCAACCGGCTTGTGTGGGCAGTTGGTTACCCAACCGAGATTTCGTACCTGGTACCTTCGCTGACCATTGAAGGCAAGGGAACGTTCCAGAATGTCCGGATGGAAGCCAGGCCGAAAACTATTAAGCGGACGGGGTTATGGCAGTGGGAGAGCAACCCCTTCATCGGTAAACGGGAATTTCAGGGTCTCAAGATCATGATGCTAATGATTAATAACTGGGACATGAAAGACGATAACAATCAAATCCTTGCGACGAAGGGTGGTACCAGCGAGGATGCATTGCTCTACATCGTCAGCGATTTGGGAGGATCATTTGGTAAAACTGGTGGTGCTCTCTCACGAAGTCGAAACAACCCCGATGACTACGTGAAAGCTAAGTTCATTCAGAAAGTGAGCGGTAACACCATCGATTTCAACTACGGCGGCAAAAACAAGAAACTCTTTGAGAATATTTCTGTAGCGGATGCACGTTGGCTCAGTCAGTATCTCGGCCGTCTGTCCGACGAACAAATAAAAGACGCGTTTCGCGCGGCAAACTATTCAGCTGAAGACGTAAACCGGTTAGCGGCAGCGTTTAAAGAACGCATAAGAGCACTTGCAGGTGTCGCCGGCTAACAAAAAGCCCGGTGCGAAACACCGGGCTTTTACTTATTCGCAACTCGAATCAAAAACTAACGAACTACCTCAACCGCAATCAGCTGTTGCCCAGAAATCACAAACTCAGCAGGCGGCAATTCCATTTCGTAAACCGGTGACAAGACAGTAGGTGTGTAACCCCCCGAAGTACGATCGCTGTTCAAGGTAGCGACTACTGAGGGTGGCAAGTTTGGCATTTCGTTGCTTCCAATCACTGCGCCAGGAGTAATGCGGTAAAGTTTCACGTACAACCGATCACTCTTTTTCACAGTGTTAATTGCGCGAACGAGTTGACCGAGATCCTGTGGGACAAACGATTTTGCAGGTGAGCCCTCCTGCAACGCCCCACCATCACCAACGAATACAAGCAACTGACCTAGCGCCGCATCTTCAGGAATCTGTACCGGAATTCTTTGCACAAACTGCTTGCCGGAATCGGTTCGAACGTAGGCCTGCACTTCAATCTTATCGCCGCGTCTAACTTCCGTTCGATCGATCGCCACCCTTTCTAGCGTAGCCGCATACTTTGTGTCAGTAGATGTGATGTCCAGGTTGATCCCATCCACCTGCACATCATCGAAGCCACTGGCCAGCAATGAACCAACCGGTGCGGCGACTGCACTTGAGGCAGTGATTGCTGAATTTGCCGATGAAAACCGACGATCGACCTGAATAGTTTCTTGTCCTTTTACTTTGATCTCACCCTTGATGCTGATGGTAGAGTCTCCCAATGCCCGCTCACTCGACGTGATCGTATTGAATACGGTGATGTTCAGAAGCAAAGGGGTAAGGAAAGAGTCATTTGCGATTTCGTAAGAGTACGTTTCCTGACGATCTCGACTCGTGTGCAGATTAATCTTGACCGGAATCATCTTCGGCGCTTTACCTAGCATGCCAAAAATTCCTGACGCCCGATCCTGCGAAATCGACCCAACCATTTTGCCTGGGACTGACAGCTTGAATGAATTGTTGACGTTAGAAATGACGGTTACGACGGACGTCTCAGTCATCGGCATATCTGAAGAACCAAGACTTAAAAAAGGATGGCCAAACGCGTAAATCCGATCCCCATCACGCATTGTGACTGTTCCTGCTGCGGCCAATGAATAGTCGCCGCGGACGAGTTGGACGCTGATCGAGCTGCCAATCGGAAACGTGTTGGCGTCAACTGGACCAAGCGAAGTAATTGGTGCCGAGCCACCAACGCCGGCAACCGGTAACAAGCCGTTGGCTGCTAGTTGAGGCGCGAAAAGCGCAAGAGATTCTTGGCTAATGCCGGTGAAAACAAGTGGAGTCGCAATTGGCACCATCTGTTGTCCCAACAACGGCATCATTGGCGAACCAGCGCTGACTGGAGCCAGCAGTGACACGGATGAAACGGTTGGTTTTGGTAGATTTGATTTCCAGTCAGTTCCCGCCAGTTGCGAAAATGATACAGAATGCGGTTCCTTGGGTTTGTCGCTACCGGTGCCCTTATCAAACAGATCGATCATCTGCTTGATCGGGGTAATCCCTGCGATGGGGTCTTTCGAGAATGGAAAACTAAATGCGATGGCACCGACGATCTTTCCATCAATGAACACTGGAGAACCTGACATGCCCGCAAACACGCCAGTCTTTTCGACATTAGCGCCGGTCAGCCTTGCAATGATCGCCGACTGATGCGCACCCGGAAAACCAGGGAGGATTCCTAAGACCTCGACACCAAACTCCTCTGCCTGAGTACCGCTGAAAACCGTCCGCGCGGTGCCTTTCATTCCGGGCTTAATGTCCTCTATCGGAAAAACGGGAAGCGCTTTGGGAGCCGGATTAACAGCAGTTTGACCAGCCCCTGTTGCTGAAATGATCGCGAGCAGGAACATCAGAACGATCAGTAATCGAAAGCTTTTCATCAAAACGAAACCTCTACTACCAGACGAACTAAATAAGAAACCCCAACGATGCTATAGATGCAGAAAATCTGCGTCGCGCCACCAGCGACTATAAACGTCACAAAAGAAATCGGTCAAGATTGACGGATTAGGACTTTGCGCGCAGCCAAACGCATGTTAATTTGCGCGGAGTGGGAGCCCCTGCGGCCAATAGCAATCACACTGACATGGACCAAATCGAAGGCTTCATCCTCGCTGGCGGAGCATCGAGCAGAATGGGAACAGACAAGTCTCAACTCTTAATCGACAAGCAGAAATTTGTCGACAGGATTGCTCAAGCTTTATTTGGCGTAACGAGTTCCGTAACGGTAGTAGGTAGTAAATTTGAAAATCCAAGTTTAAGGTCCGTCGAGGACGTTTACCCGAAATGGGGCGCACTTGGTGGTCTACACGCAGCACTGGCCGCTTGCTCGACCGAGTGGGCATTGATTGTCGCCTGTGATCTGCCCTTTGTGACGCCCGACCTCTTTATTCGACTTAAGGAACTAAGAGAGGAGTACGAAGCAGTCGTACCGATTCAACCGGATAATCGGCCTCAACCTTTGTGCGCGTTGTACCGAACAGATCCATGCCGCAGACACGCCACTGATCTTATTAAGGGAGGCCGGCGTCGCCCACTCGAGCTGCTCGAGACAGTTAACACTCGTTGGGTTGCTTTTTCAGAACTGGAACAACTGGAACAGTCACGAAGGTTTTTTGTTAACATCAACACGCCTCAAGATTATGATGAGGCGATTTCGCAGTAGCGGATTGGGCGTGTAATCATTTCTCAGTCGCCAGACAGGCAGGCACGGAAGCCTGGTGTCTAATACAGATCGACGATCGACAATCAAGAATCTGGACTTCCTAGATGCCTCCTCGACGCAGATTTGGCAAGAGACTAGTCAGATCCTTTTTGCCTATAGTCTTAATTGTTGTGCTGGCCGTCATTGGTTCAGTAGGTCTCGTTGTTTACGGAATTACCAGTCCGCCAAGACGCGCATATCTCGTAACTCCTGAAGCTTTCAAACAATTTAGTGGTCCAGCAGTCAAGGTCTCAGACGAGACATGGACCAATCCAGATGGGTCGCGTGCGCGAGGCTGGTTGCTGAAGGGCGCGGAAGGCGCGCCAGCGGTGGTGCTGCTACATCGTTATGGGGCTGATCGTTCATGGCTCATTAACCTCGGCGTCAAAATTAACGAGACAACTGGGTTCACAATCCTCTGGCCCGATCTTCGCGGACACGGACTCAACCCTCCCGTTAAATGGACATCATTCGGTGCTCGTGAAAGTGAGGATCTGCTTGGCGCACTGGACTTCCTTCGTCAGCTGAAATCAGATAACAAAGAAAAATTGGTTGGGGATCGGTTTGGTATCTACGGAGTTGAATTGGGTGCTTTCGCCGCGTTAGGAGCTGCGCGCACGGACAACCATATCAAAGTACTGGTGCTTGATTCAGTTCCGCGTTCTTCAGAGGAACTGGTCCGTACTTCCATCAAGTCGAACGTGGGAATCGATAATTCGTTTATCAATTCATTAACGCTGAAGGCTCTGCGACTGTATCTGTTTCGTGCTTACGAGAATGTAGATGCATGCAATGTCGCTGCGAATCTTCGTGAACAACACGTTCTGCTTCTCTCGGGAGCTGACGCGGGCTATTTAAAAGATTCGACTGCCGCCGTGGGCCAATGCTTTCCCAACCGAAGCAACGTGGAAGTTCGATTAGACTTACCGTTGAGCGGTTTTAACCTACCACTCGCCACCGGCGAACAAGGTGAGGGTTATGACCGAATCGTAATTGAATTCTTCGATCGATCTCTCCGGTGATGTTCGATCAGCTTTAGGTTGCCGACCACGACTGAATTTCGATTCAAATGTAGATTGGAATAACCTCTTCATACAAATTGGATTTATTTGGCACCATCGACAAGCTGAAGCTTAACGAACATTCACTACGATCAACGCGACGTTGCCGTTTGTTCCAATCGCTTGCATATCAGGCGAGCGCTTTATCAGATCAATATAATCTGGATGTACAAACACCAGTATCGTGCCACCCTGCTCTCGGGCTGCCTCGCGCATCTTCGGAAACTCATCCAGGGTGATAGGTTCGCCGTCTGAACCGTAAACCACTCGCCCGGCCGCGTAAAACTCGGGCGTTCGATCGGAACCTACTCGTGCATAAATGGGTGTTTGCGAAAACCCAAGTTCATCAGCGCGGCGAAGCAGATCGCGCGCTGATTCTTTTACTGCAATCGTCGGTGCTACTGAATGAATCACCAGTACCAGCGCCAACACCGTCGAGCAACCGATCACTAACGCCGAAAAACTTCGCCATTTCGCGAGAACTATCGAAACTGCTCCACCGATTAGGAATGGACTCATAATCAGAAGTGACTTACCAGGTGGCAACGCGTTCGAGCGTAATGCATAGAGCAGTCCTGTAATTCCTAAACTCAGACAAATCACTCCCGCGATTCGCATGGTCCAACGTGAATTTCCGTTCTGAATTCGATCTGCAATCAACAACGCCGCTGCCGGTACAGCAGGCAGGATATACCCCGGTAGTTTGGAGCTTGAAAACGAGAAAAAAAGGATGGGTAAAACGAGCCACGCGAGCGCAAACATGCGCGTCTTGCCAATTGCAGTGTTGTCTTGAAAATCTCGCAGCCTGGTGACAGCAATCTCTTCAGTTAAGACGGTAGTCCAAGGCAATGCCATTAACGCAATTATCGAAAAGTAAAAATAGAATCGCTGCGGGTGGTGGTATTTGTTTGAGACGAAGCGAGCGAAGTGATGCTGAATAAAAAATTGATCGATGAATGTCCTGCCGTGTTTGGCGATGACTGGACCATACCAAACAGCTGAGATAGCGATCGCCAGGGGGATACCCCAAACCAAACTCTTTCTAACCTCGCGTTCAGGAACTCGCCTTCGAAAGGTGTAATACAGTGCTAACACACCAAACGGAATAACGAAGCCGACCAATCCTTTTGCAAGCAACGACAAACCGA
>PSRF01000333.1 GCA_003175865.1 Blastocatellia bacterium | reverse complement strand
CGAACGCATCCGCGCCGACTTATCTTTACAAGGCGAAGCTAGTCCAAGCGGCGCCAGGAAAGTTGCTGGAGGTGATCGAGTTATACAAATCGTCACTGACTGAATACAGGAATGGAGGCGATGAGCAGCCGCTGATGATGCGCCACAGTCAGGGCGATCATTGGGACCTTCTGCTGTTGATCCCGATGAAGAGCTACGCCGACTATTACAGTCCGGAGCGAGTGTCCAAAAGAATGCAGATCCTCAAAGCGAGCGAGGACAAACTCGACGCCCTGATCGCCTGGCAGGAAGACGTCTTTGTCTATGGACCACCACTGGCTGAGCTACAGAAGGTATTTGCCTCGTCTGCGTTCTTTCACGTGGAGATGTTTGACGCGCTCGCCGGTAAGAAGGCTGAGTTATTCAAAGAACGCGAAATGGAGAATACTTATTTGAAAGCACTCAAGCGTCCGGAGAATCTGATCTTTGTGCGTGACCAGGGCGCCTCATGGGATCTATTTACTATTGGCACATATAGGGATCTCAAACATTTTGCGGAAAGCGCCGGCATTCCTGAAACAGACCAGGATGCAGCGGCGAAAGTGGCTGGGTTCGAAGCAGCTAGCCGTATTGGTCCTTACCTACGTACTTTGATTAGTTCGCATCACGACACGCTGGCAGTGAGCGTGAAGTAGCCCGGAGGCGAAGCTTCAAGGACTAGAGATTTGACGGAAAGCCAAAGGCTTTCAGCAAGGAAAGCAGCGAAGCCGCAATACGGAGGGCACTGGAGAACTACTTGACTACTCAAAGAGAAATCCGCGTAATCTGTTGATAACTTCTTCGCCGAAAACGAATGTCCATCTCCCCCAACACGACACTGGCTCAGTACACCATCGTCTCGAAGATCGGCGAAGGCGGCATGGGTGAGGTTTGGCGTGCACGCGATCCAAAACTTGGCCGTGATGTAGCTATTAAAGTTTTGCCCGCTGCGCTTTCCGCTGACAAAGATCGTCTCGCCCGATTTGAACAAGAAGCGCAGGCGGCGGGTGGACTCAATCATCCCAACATCCTCGTCATCTATCACATCGGCACGCATGCAGGCGCACCATTTATTGTCTCGGAATTGCTCGAAGGCGAAACGTTGCGCGAACTCATGGCGGGCAATTCACTGCCCCAACGAAAAGCAATCGACTATGCCTTGCAACTTGCGCGCGGACTCGCCGCTGCACACGACAAAGGCATCGTCCATCGCGACATCAAGCCAGACAACGTCTTCATCACTGACGATGGCCGCGTAAAGATTCTTGATTTTGGTATCGCAAAGTTAACCGGCACTGCTGACGGTAATTACTCGCAAACAGAAGTTCCCACGCGCAAAGTGAACACTGATCCCGGGACTGTGATGGGGACGGTCGGCTACATGTCACCGGAACAGTTGAAGGGCAAGGCAGTTGATCATCGTTCAGACATCTTTTCCTTCGGCGCAATCCTGTACGAGATGCTCTCAGGCAAGCGCGCGTTTCGTGGCGACTCGATGGCAGAAACGATGAGCGCGATCCTGCGCGAGGACCCGCCCGATCTTTCTGAGACGAACAAGACAGTGTCGCCTGCGCTCGAGCGCGTGGTACGTCATTGTCTGGAAAAAAATCCGGCCGAACGATTTCATTCGGCGCGAGATCTCGCATTTGCGATCGAGAGTCTTTCGGGAAGCGCAATCATTTCAGGCCAAACCTCTACCATCGAGGCATTGGGCGAGACGAAAGAAAGGCCATTAGGTGTTTGGTCACATTTCCGGACGGCGCCAATCGCTTGGATCATCACGGCTGTTTGTATCACCGGCTTACTTGCGGCTCTCGCTTTCATTTATTTCAATCGCGCGATCTCGGACACAAGCGCAGCGAGGCTAACTTTTACTCCGCCGTCCGAACTCGCCTTTAACGACACGCTGCACGATGCGGCGGTCATCTCTCCCGACGGGCAAAAGATCGCCTTTACCGCTATTTCGGCGGACGGCAAGCATATGCTCTACGTCCGCAACCTCGATTCCTCCGAAGTAAAACTGCTGCCAGGTTCCGAAAACGCGCTAGAGCCATTCTGGTCGCCCGACAGCAGATCAGTTGGCTACGGCTCCAACGGAAAGCTCAAGCGCTCCGATCTAACGGGCGCGAACGCGCAGGTGCTGTGCGATTCCCCTCGACTGACCGGAGGAACTTGGAACAAAGACGGCGTCATCGTCTTTGGTCCCGGGTATCGCATGACGCTCATGCAGGTGCCGGCTCGGGGAGGTGAGCCAAAGCCGGTCGAGCTGAAGACCGAAAGTGATGACGTAGAGCATCGCAATCCGTACTTTCTGCCAGACGGTCGACATTTTCTGCTTGGTTTGAAAGGAGGGATGTGGGCAGGCTCATTGGATTCGCCGGAGCTCAAACGAATTGCCGATTTCAGAGGACCCGCAATTTACGCCCCGCCGGGCTGGCTGATCTTTATACAAAATGATGCGCTGGTGGCCCAGGCAATTGACGCGGGCAAACTCACGCTGAGCGGCGAGCCGATACCGATTATCACAGGCGGAAGAAACGCTGCTCCCGGTGTTAGGCGATTTTCTGTTTCGGACAACGGCGTCCTAATCTGGCAGGGGCTATGGCAACGGGATTATCAGCTCATCTGGTACGACCGCGCCGGGAAGCAGACGGGAGAGGTTGAGGCTTCGACGAAGGTTTCTGTCGGTCAAAGCCCCATGCTTTCACCAGACGGGAAACGCCTTGCGGTGAGAAGGACCATAAGTCCCGTCGGGGCAGATTCGAATCTCTGGGTGGTCGATCTCGAAAACAAAACCTCCCTGCGAATAACTTCGACGTTCAGTCAGATGCCGCTCTGGTCGCCGGACGGAAGCCGCATTGTCTATAACAACGGGAACAACATTGTCATGAAAGCTGCTAACGGCTCGGGCGAGGCCGAGACAATTCTTCCGCGAACCGCCTTTCCCGCGTCTTGGTCATCAGACGGTCGTTTCATCCTTTTCATGGAACGCGGCGCTAAAACGCGCATGGATGTGTGGGCGGTGCCAATGTTTGGTGACCGGAAAGAGTATTTGTTGTTGAATTCACCGTTCGACGAACAGGACCCCACGCTTTCGCCCGACGGACGATGGCTCGCTTATGCATCGGATGAAACTGGTGCTTACCAAATCTATGTCCAATCATTTTCGGCGGACGGCAAACTGGGTACTGATAAGAAGGCCGTCTCGACTGGCGGCGGCACGCTTCCAGTCTGGCGCCGCGACGGCAGCGAACTTTTTTTCATCTCCGGCGACGGTCAGATGATGGCTTCCTCGGTAAAGACCACCGGGCCGCAGTTTGAATTCGCCACGCCGAAACCGCTTTTCAAAACTCGAATCTTGGGCGTAGAGGGAAGCATTTATCACGAATACGACGTTTCGCCCGACGGTCAGCGGTTTCTCATCGGCACGCTCATCGGTGATACGAAAGCCGCGCCTCCGACGGTGATTATGAATTGGACCGCGCTGTTGAAGAAATGAACTGTCTAAACCTTTCTAGGCGATGAAACGCTGCCCACAATGTAATCGCGTTGAGACTGACGAGACGCTGAAGTTCTGTCGCGTTGATGGCGCGACGAACTTGAAGTTGAGAATCACGGGATGCAACTTGGCTCACCGGATGTCACTGAAGTTCATACCTATCGAATCAGATGAATAAGAAACTGGAGCCCAATTCCACGCTTTCCCATTACCGCATCGTCTCAAAAATCGGGGAGGGCGGAATGGGTGAGGTCTATCTGGCCCAGGACACCAACCTCGATCGCAAAGTAGCCTTGAAGGTTCTACCGGCTGATGTCGCCGGCAATGATGATCTGATGCGACGGTTTGTACAGGAAGCAAAGTCTGCGGCGGCACTCAATCATCCGAACATCGCTACCATTCATGACATCGGGGAATCAGACGGGACCAACTTTATCGCGATGGAGTTTATTGACGGCCACACGTTGCGTACAGAGATTCATCAAGAGCGTGCGCCACTTCAAAAACTCCTGAAGTACATGCAGCAAGTCGCCGAAGGTTTAGCTAAGGCGCACGCCGCAGGAATTGTTCATCGTGATTTGAAACCCGACAATGTAATGATCACCGGTGATGGACACCCAAAGATTCTCGACTTCGGATTGGCGAAGTTAGTTGAGCAACAACCGGTGACCACTGCTGATTCGAGTGAAATCGCTACTGCTGTGATGTCGCCGCAGCACTCCACACCCGGCGCAATCATGGGCACTGTGGGTTACATGTCGCCCGAACAAGCCAAAGCCAAGCCTGTCGATCAGCGTTCCGACATCTTTTCGTTTGGCTGTGTTCTTTATGAAGCCGCAACTGGTCGCAAGCCATTTACCGCCGATTCGATGGTTGAGACCTTACACAAAATCATCAGTGAACCCCCACCCGCAATAACGGAGATTAATCCGAACGCACCCGCAGAGTTGCAACGGATAATTCGTAAGTGTCTCGCGAAGGAACCAGAAAAGCGTTATCAGTCGATCCGGGAGACGGCGAACGATCTCGAAGAAGTAATAGAAGAGCTGAAAGGAGTTGGCGACATTGAGCGTTCGGTTGTGCCTTCGAACCCAGGAAGCAGAGTGGCCGGTAGTGCACAAAGCACACACTCAGTCACGCACTCGGCCTCGAGTGCAGAGTATGTAGTTAACGGTATCAAGAGTCACAAACTGGCTGTCGCTGCTGTTGCCGTTCTAATCGTGGCATTGCTCGCCGGCGGTTACTGGTTTTGGAGTGGTCGCCGGGCTCGTGCCGATCAGATCAAATCCATTGCAGTCATGCCGTTTGTTTATGAGAGTAGCAATACCGACATTGAATATCTTTCGGACGGGATCACCGAGACGCTCATAAAGAGCTTGTCGAATTTACAGAGTTTGGATGTGAAACCCCGCTCCGCGGTATTTCGCTACAAGGGAAAAGATACCGATCTTCAAACAATCGGGAGAGAGTTAGATGTGCAGGCGATTCTTACTGGCCGACTCGTACAACGCGGCGATCAAATAACATTGAGCCTCGAATTAGTCGACGCTCAAAGGAATCGAGTGATCTGGACGGACCAATACCAACGCAAACCATCTGAGCTCGTTTCACTGCAAAGCCAGATCGCCAAGGATGTTTCAACAAGGCTTACACCCAAGTTCTCAAGTGCCGAAGAAACGAAAGTAACCAAGTCTGCGACCTCTGATCCGGAAGCCTATCAAGCTTATTTGAAGGGCCGTTATTACTGGAACCGACGCGCTGCTGAAAATATTAAGAAGGCGATCGAACAATTCAAGATCGCAACGGACAGAGACCCGAATTATGCCCTCGCATTTGCTGGTCTCGCCGATTGCTACGTAGTCTTACCGGAGTACACCGGCATTCCAACCAGCGAAACGATCGAGCACGCGAAAGCATATGCTGAACGAGCGTTGAGTCTCGACGGTGAATTAGCCGAGCCTCACGCTACTTTGGCATGGGTCAATGAATCTTTGTGGCAATGGGCCGAGGCGGAAAAGGAATTCAAACGCGCCATCGAAGTAAATCCGAATTATCCAACGGCGTATCACTGGTATTCAATCTTCCTCAGAAATATGGGGAGATACGACGAGTCTGCGGCGATCATAGCGCGGGCTCACGAACTTGACCCGCTCTCTAGTGTTATCAGCGTCAATGTTTCCAGAGTGTATCAGGCGCAGAACAACCATGCGGCGAGCATTGAAAACAGTCTGAAAACAATCGAACTCGATCCGAATTTCGGCCCGGCTTATGAGTACTTGGCACTGTCATACCTAAAACAAGCACGCAGTGCGGAAGCCACCGCTGCTGCCGAAAAGGCAGTAGAGGTAACTAAACGTTCCGGTATCACACTCGGTGATTTGGGTCATGTCTATGCCGCAACGGGAAAACAAACTCAGGCTCTGGCCATCATCAGAGAACTGGAGGATAAATACGCGCGAAAAGAAGCGATAGGACAGGATATCGCCGCAGTGTGTGTGGGACTTGGCGAAAAGGATAAGGCATTCGAGTGGTTGGAAAAAGATTTCCACGTCCAAAATGACAGGTTAGCGGAAATCCGATGGGAACTTCCGTTTGAATCACTCCGCGACGACCCACGCTTCAAAGATTTGCTGAAAAGGATGAAGTTACAACTCTGAGTCTGAGACTCGATGAAACGCTGCCC
>PSRF01000031.1 GCA_003175865.1 Blastocatellia bacterium | reverse complement strand
CAAGCCGTCCAGTCTGCGGTGGCATCGCCCGAGGAGACGTTAGTTCCGGAACGACACTCTTCGCGCGGCTCCGCACGGCAGACTGGACAGTCTGCCGCATTGGAAATTGATGACATTGAGGATCGTCAAATGACACAACTGGTCAATATTCAATCACTGCGGCGCAATGAAGTCGCTGGTGGTTTGCTCTACTGCCACAGCCGATTGAATTCAAATACGAGCAAGCTATTGGAGAGTGCTTCCTTTCTCTATGCGCTGATTGAAGTGTTAACGGAAAAAGGCTTGGTGGAAATTGATCAACTCGAAGTCAAGAAACGCGAAGTTGCCGCTCGACTCCTCGACAAGTTTCTAGATGGCGGAATGGGCGTAGCAATGCAGGAGGATGAACGTGATAAGTACAACTTTTCGGAAACAGTCGAGATTGATTGTGAGAACCGAGTTCATCTCTGCAAAGCGGCGTGCTGTCGGATGAGTTTTGCTCTCTCGCAACAGGATGTGGAAGAGGGAGTGATCAAGTGGGATCTCGGCAGACCATATCTGATTGCTCAAGATGCTGATGGCTATTGCCGCCATCTCGATCGCCAGACTAGTAGCTGTACGGTGCGTGACAAACGACCACTACCATGTCGCGGTTACGACTGTAGTAAGGACAAACGAGTGTGGGTGGATTTTGAAAACAAGATTATCAATCCCGAGCTTGAACAGCTCTTTAAGTCAGACGTCGAATCTCGAGATGCGAATGCAAGCTGATGTCGTGGTGGTTTTTCAAAAACAAAACCCGTGTATCCGAAGCTGACAAAGCAGAAGAAGATTCGGCCGCCGATAGTGTACACCCTGCTGCGGCGTCACTCCTGGACCTACAACGAGCTGCCGGTAATCAATCTGTACAGCATCTTGTCGGAGGTAAAGATGCAAACCGCAGTAGTCGCGACAAGGAATCAGATGCTAATCGTATTGATACGCTGATTGACTCATCAGAAGAGCGAGACCGCGCCGGCATCCATCTTCATACTGACAACAGCGCGGCAAAGTCAGCTGACTCACTTGGCGCAGCCGCTTACACACAAGGACGCGATATCTATTTTGGCCGAGGCAAATATGCCCCTTTTGCTTCCGAAGGCAGGGAGCTGCTAGCCCACGAACTCACACATGCACTGCTCAATGAACCATCCGAGCAATCAACGCGATTACTCTCTCAAACGGACATTGTTTCTAACGACGATCCCAGCGAACGAGAAGCAGATTCGATAGGAAGATACCCGAGTTCGGCAAGGTGGCGCCACGTGGAGCGGATGTCGTTGCCAACGCCGGGTTCGATTCATCGCGCACCGTTAACGGAAGCCGAAGTTGCGCAGAAGTTGCACGATGCAATTGCAGGAGTTGGAGTAGATGAGCCAGCAATTATCGATCTTTTGAAATCGTTGAATCGCGATGCCACAAAAATTAAGAAGGTTAAAGACGCGTATGCTGCCAGGTTCAGAAGTGACCTTGAAGCGGAGATACGACTCTCACTCAGCGGCGATGCACAGGCTCAAGCTCTCTTTCACTTGAACGCCCCGCCTCCCGCAAAACCTGAGACGTCTCTCACACCGGTCAAAGCTGGTACTGAAAAGCTCAAAGAGAAGGTCGGCGACGGCGAAGTCTCGGTCCACACTGAAGTTGAATACAAGGTGGGCGAGGCGACGCGTACAGGAGGATTTTCGATCGGTTATTCAGGGGGAAAGTCGGAAGAGTCTCGTTGGATTCAATTTCTTTGGTCAGAGATTCTGTCGACGCAGACTGATGGTTCGGTGAAACATGTCGCTGCAACCGGTCTTCCAGTCCAAGGCGGCCGAACGGTGGACCTGACAACTGATCCCACCTCGCCGAAGTATCACGTTGATTCGGCGAAGACGGACACTCCTCTTTATGAGGTGGGCGGCATAAACATCCGGACCACTACTGGAACCACGATCTACGACCGTCCCGGAGAATTCTCAGACATCATTGCAAAGCAGTTTGATGCAGGAGCAACCAAAGTAATAGAGAAAGATCACTTCGATGATTTCTTAGTTCGCGAATACAAGACCATCTACCGTGTTTCTCTCGTTGTAACGTGGGAATACACATCAAAGACCAGCGTAACGAGAACTACTACTTTTCAATCGGGCTCAGCGGCGACAGGCATGCCTTCTGATTTCAAGAGGGAACTCGTCAAAGAGTATCCAAGATTTGACTACATTCAGTGAGTCACCGCGAGTAAGAAAGTGATGATAAACGGCACTCTCAACTTTGATGGCAGACCACTCGCAGAAGGCCGAGTGTTACTGATCTCTACCGACATGAACCAGTTGTTGGGAAGTGCGACAAGTGACACGTTCGGTGTCTTCCAATTCAATTTACCTGAAAACCAACTGCCCAGTAGCGCCATTGTAATGGCCAAGGTCCAAGGCCCGGTCCTCGCAATCGTCCAGCGAACGATCACTCTGCGCGAACGCGAAGCAATACGCGTAGATATAAAAAACGATGAGCTTCACTCAATCCGTGGACATATCAAGTCAGCCGAAGGGTGGCCACCTTATTTGCTTCTTCGAATCGATCCTCTCCACGTGCACGGAATTCCTGAGGGTTTGGAGAAATTCTTCAACATTGTCGACGAGAACGTTATCGAGTCGTGGTTCTATCAACAACGCCTGGACAGCGATAGTTTTGAATTGAGTGTGCTGGAGGGTTCGTACAGTCTCGCCGTTGGTTATCACAGCAAATCTTCAACGCGTGAAACAGCAGAAAACTACGCAATGACCTCGATCTGGCCTGGCGGCGAAGATCCGAAGCAACTGACAACGTCATACGCGAGTTTTGTTTTAAATGTCGACCACGACAGGACTGTCGACATCACGATTGCCCCCCTTGTGACTGAAGCTTAGTGATGGATTGTGGAGTACATCGGAAAACAGGTTCCGCTAAACCATTGAATGGTAGAAACAGGGCTTCGTTAATATGGCCCACGCTACAGAAACCAGTGGCGCGCAAGAGCTCGACTCGACGCGAGAGCCGGATCCGGTTTCGTCATCGGAATTGTCTGATGAACAAGTCGGCGGCGCGCTGGGTACTGGTTTGACGGGCGCATTCGGAGAACCTCCAGCTACTCGAGTCTTCAATCATCCGGCTCTTCTTCTCTCACCCAACAGCAATTTCCGCAATACAGCTCTACGGCGCGTTCAACAAAGTCACGGCAACCAGTTTGTGCAGCAGGCTTTGTTGCGATCAATACAACGAACACCAAGCACAACTGGAACAGTTCAGCGTGAATGTGCTTGCGGGGGAACCTGTCAGGCGTGTCAATCGTCTCGAGCCAATGAGGCCGGACAGATTGGATTACAAAATATTCTGCGTAGCGAGGCTGGCAATGTTTTCGGATCTGATTCCGTCATTCCTCAAAACGGCGGAGGTGACCGACTCCCGAACGGTCCGCTACAGCTGATGGAATCTCGTTTTGGTGCATCCCTCGAGGGGGTTCGGGTACACGCCGATTCACAATCAGCAAACCTCGCGGAGTCGTTAGGCGCCAATGCTTTCACCAGCGGTCGCGACATCTACTTTGGTGGTGGTCAATATTCACCAAACAGTACCGATGGTCAGCGGCTCCTGGCGCATGAATTAACGCACACCATTCAACAACAGCAGGGCAAACAACCAACATCAGTTCTTCCCAACCGCGATGGCCTTCAAATCGGAAGTCCTGAAGATCCTTTAGAACGTGAAGCAGATCTCGTTGCTGACTCGATCGTTCAAGGAAGTGGGACGACGGCACCACTGGGTCCTCACGGATCTGGAAGCGGTCCAGGTACTCCATCTATCCAGCGCCAGCCACTTGGTGGTGGCGGATTTCGTGACGACAAGCCCGTGTCAGACGCGCCGCCATTCGTCGACAGCGCTACGCTCGTTGACCCAGGCAAGGCGGATCACGATGTCGTGGTCAACGCGCCATTCCTGGTTGATCCAACGCGTGTATCCGATCAAGAGCAAATTCGAGTTGTCGTACACACAGATATTTTTAAGAGAGACGACATAACTCTCTACGCGGTTCCCATCACTTCCGTCCAGATTCCCAAACCTGCTCAACCGCCGCCCACGACTGTCACCACGACAGTCACAACTACGACGAAGGTGACCTCCGCTCCACCCGTCAGTCCCGGTTCTGTAGTGACGGCGTACGATGGCGTCAAGCTTGATGTCATTGCTGCTACTCCTGAACACATCATCACGACGAAGTACACGAAGTTCGCTGTTGGAGCGGCCAGTACATCAGCTCTGCGACTGATGGACGGTACTGTCGTGATCATCGATGCCGGCGTTAACAATCGAGGACTAGCTACCACCTACGACGCGCTGGTTGATGCGACCATGAAAAAGTTGGCGGACTTCATCAAGACCGATCCGATCCGCGAGATTTTGATATCGCATGCTCATAAGGACCATGTCTCCTTGATTCCGGAAATCATGAAGCGTTTCCGAGTAGACACGATTCGCATCAACGACGTGATGAAGCGTTGGCCAGGTTACAAAGCACTCCGCAAGGAGATCGTCAAACTGCAAAAAGAGCGACTCAAACAAACTGAGGCCGCAATCAAAGATGAGATCGCTAAGACTCGAGCCCAGTGGGAATTAGAAAATGACCACCCTGACAAGGGTATCTTGCAGGAACGGTGGGAGAAACATGCTACGGATGAACTGAAACGACGCATGAATGAGGAGCCAAAGCTTAAGGAGCGGACTCTCATTCCTTCAAAGGGAGGCAAACTCGACGTCGTAAATGTTGATATCCGGACAGGCGACGAAAGCGCAGCGGATGAGTTCAAAGCGGAAGATCCTCTGGAAATCAGAGAGACAATGAAGGAGCCAACTGATCCAAAAACAATAGACCGCAGACGCAGCACCGAAAAAAAGGATGTCGATCCATATGCATCAGCTTACCTGATTCAATTGCCGAGCGGATTGCGCTTCATGGTCCTGCCGGACATCAGAGCCAACGACATGGATGCTCTTACTAAACGCTTTGCTGATCAAGTGAAAAAACTTCAGCCGGCTGGAGAAGTAAAGGTGCAGATTTGGGACGCCACTCACCACATGCAGTCAGGCTGGAAAGGTGAGGGTCTTCCTGCCACACAACTACGAAAGATAGTCGACTTCCTTTCAACTTTCCAAATGAAAGACGGTGCTGACGCCGTTGTGGTTTCCGCCCAAGCCGATCTCTCTCGGCCGGGAGCAGGGACTCTCGTAGACCCAGTAAACATCTGGCTACTGCGAAGTCTTGGTTTCGAGGTCTACCTTGCTACTTCTGGCCGCGATGTCAACTTCTTTGAAATTACTACAACCCAAGGAACGAAACTGGCAGGCACTCCGTCGGCTAAGGCTCCCGGACCATCGATGGGCGAAGTGTCGATTAAGAGAGCCAAGATGGCCCTCGATCAACTGAAAGCCGACAAGCAAACAAAGCAAGTCGAACTTGCTGACGAAAAAGACCCAGGCAAGCAAAAAGCGATTCAGGAAACACTCTCGGAAATCGACAGCAAGATCAGCCAGATCGATACGGCCTTAAATGAGTACTTGAAGGCAGGTCAGGAAGCTTTACAGACAAAGGCCAAAACTCGAACGACTCAGAGCATAAGCGACGTTAAGGAACCTGCTATCGCCGAACGGCAGAAACTTGACGCGTTACTTGAAAAATGGAATTTCGATAAGCCTCTCACAACCGATCTTCACCTGACTGAAATGGCAATGGTTGTTTTGCGACAAGAAGTAAACCTAACCAATCCAGCACCAGGTTCACCCGCTGCAAGAGCGCTCGAACTGAAGACCGTCAGATCGCGAATCAACGAACTTGGGGCTCAGATTGCGCGCGGCGGTGCGCCCGACTCAGTTACGGGCGAGCTCTTTATCGAACTGCAAAGATACAAAGCGATCCTCACCAACGAATTGAATCCAACCGATCCGAATCAAAAGCCCTTGCCTGAGGGCGTCACGCGCACTCTGCTGGCAGACGATCTGAAGAGTGTCGAAGCAAAGATTACGGCCCTCGAAGGCGAAAAGAAGGCAGGTTCCCTCGAGCGAGCGGTCGGTAGTGGAGAAATCATTGAGACCCACGTAGTCACGATTCAAAAGCCAGCTCAGGAATCGGCAGCCACACGTACTACGCGAGCCGGCTTGGATCTCGCCGGCAAAGGACTTGGCGCTGTGATGCTTGTTCAAACGGTAACAGGCCAAGGTGAACTCATGAAGCGTTTCGAGGCAGGTCGAGCGACTGGCGCTGAGATGTTGCTGGGCACCGCGCACAATCTTGGCGCAGCTGCCACAGCCGTCAAGATGGTCCGCGGCATTCCAGTCCGCAATGGTGTCTTCGTAGTCCTGTCATTACTTGATGTTGGTGCGGTGCTCGCGCGCGACTACGAAACACCCGAACAACGAGACATCGAGGTTACTTACGCGATAATTGCCAACGCCCTAAATCTCGGGTTGATGGCCCTAGGCAACGTTATGATGAGATCAGGGCACCCGGTCGTAATGATTGCCGGATTCCTCATTACGTTTGCCGGCCCATTGATCATGGAGGGTCTAGGCGTACGTGAATGGCTTGAGCGTCGATACGGCTTCAATCCTTCTGATGTTATTCGGGTCTATCAGACGCTTCGAAAACTCGTAAATGAATACAGCGTCATCGTTGGATCAATCATGCTCGCAGACCGTACTGCGAAGGGGCTTGAAGACCTTTCCGTTCCTGATCCGACCGCGCTGCGCGAGCAAGCTCGAATAACCGCGCGCGATCATCGCATCAACGCAATTAAGCTGGAGCGACAAATTCTCGGCGAATTCAAGACTGCCTACGACGATGCCAAAGGTAACTACGCTGGCCTCAAGGAACTCGATGAATACCGCGAACAGTTCATCACTCTTCAACGCGAAGCGAATCCGAATAATGAGGAGGTAGCTGCGTGGCAAGAAGTCTATGGCGAAGAACGCAGGCGTCTCCGTCAAAAGATGGCCGAGCAACAGAAGCAGTGGGACAAAACGCCCAGTGGCCCGGGCACACCACCGTCGTACCCTCTAACGCTGACTGAGATCAGGAATCCTGAGCCAGAGCCTACCAAAGACCTGATTAAGAAAACATTCGACACAATCGAAGCGAGTATGTCACTCGACAACATGAGCGCGCAGGACATTCGGGACATGCCTCAATGGGAGAAACTGAAAAAGGCATTAGAGTCACTGACAGAGGAAGTCTACAGTACTTCGGGACTCGATCATGACGACATAAAGAAGAAAGATAAAGAAGCCAGATTGATGATCGAAAATGCACGGTATCGTCTTGATCCAAGAAGTCAGGCGGCTTTT
This sequence comes from Blastocatellia bacterium, assembly GCA_003175865.1. Taxonomy (GTDB): domain Bacteria; phylum Acidobacteriota; class Blastocatellia; order Pyrinomonadales; family Pyrinomonadaceae; genus PSRF01. The sequence goes on along the minus strand of PSRF01000031.1, from coordinate 4,039 downwards.
CGTTCTAAAGGTTTATTTGGTCCGAACTCTCCCGCCCGCGCAGTTTATGTCGAGGAATTAAACAAGTACGAGCACCTGCTTGCCGTTATCCACCAGCATTACATCGAGCGAGCTATGAGCATCTGTGGACCGGCCCTTCTGCCTAAAGGAACAGATGAGTCGCAGTTCCACGCCGAAATGCGATTTTTGAGAGAGGAGTTAACGGCAAACGCCCTCGTTAAGATGGTCGAGGTAGCTGTCCAGCGATACAAGATAACTGTTGAAACGATGTATGGACCACCTGAGGAGTTAGTTGTGCTGATGTTTACAAACAGCGCAGATGTAAAGACGTATCAGGAGTTCATAGACAAGCATGATTTCTACAAGACAGAACTGCAGCGAGTGGAAAATGCTAATGCCGCGATCAACGGTTTAATTGACCAGGCTTGGGGCATCGCAAAGGCGGAGCCTGGCGGCAAGCAGGAAGAGACAGATGAGATCAAACGATTGAAGACGGCGGTCGCACTAAAGAAACAAGCTGAGGACATACGCTTCCACAAACGCGGGATCATTTTCCCATCTGAGTTGGTGGGACTAAAAGCCCAGGTCAAGGAAGCTGAGATTAGTGAGCTTGCCAGGTTGCTTGGTGAAAAGCCGAATACAGAGCAGCTAAAGCAGGAGGAAGTTGCGGCTCTACAGGCTGATGAGATGGAGGCAATCAAGAAAGGTTTAGTTCCCCCAATCTCAAACCGCCTGCGCTTGATTCCCGAGCTTAGACGCAACGATCCCACTGGTCTGGTCAATATTTATCAACTGTACGGACAAATCAATGTCTTTTCGGGCGGCAAGTGGATTGAGACGGTTAAATCCAAGTTCGTCGAAAACAAGGATAATGCGGTCGTAGGTGCCATCGGTCCGGGAGAAGATATTCAACCCTCTCTCGATACTCCTGGAACCAAGACTCTGCGTGTGATTCCGCTTAATGACAATGCTGTCAAGATTTTTGAAAAATTCGACTACATGGATCTACCTCGCTCTAACCTTGAACCTCTCACAATGAAAGATCTGGAGGCAATGTTGCCGAAATGACTGTAGCCAACAGTTTTGAATCTCTATTTCACGTTCGCATTCTCTTTCAAGGAAGAGACAGGGACATCGAGCTCCGTGTGCCGGAATACGAAGAAGTCTTTGCACTCATACTTCCACCAGAGCATCGCAGTCCCGAAAGAATGTCGGTCATGTTTCCGGCTGAATTCAAAAGATTAATAAAGTCGATGGAAGGAAGCAGCATCGACATAGAACACGCGAGAGCTATTTACGCCGACTCGCAAGCTGCCGGTCAACTAGTCGCCTCACGAAACAGACTCTTCGAAACGCTCGCTGAACAAGGTCTGATCTACATGCAATGTCCGCACTGCCTCAGTTGGGAAGCGGAGGTCAGTGTCACTGCGCTTACCACAGCTCTTCAAGCAGGACCATGGCCAATAATTGATCAGCGATTGTTTCTCGCAGTTCCTTCGCTGGCTCAACATTTTCCAAAGTTCTTGCGTACGCGACAATTCCCTTATAGCTCTCGCATCAGGTTCCAACTTCCGTCGACTGTTGTTGGAATCCCTGCAGCGAGTAGATCAGGAGTCCTTGGTTATGCAGATGCGCAACACGGGGCAATGGAGCGTGCCGCGTGGCAGCGGTGGACACCATCTGAAGTATCTGGTCGTGAGCAATGGCGCGAAGACGTTTCTGGATTTCATGCGGCTTTGCGACTGTCTGTCGCGCTCCAATATTTGGATGGCGTATCTGGTGAAATAACACCTGAGGCGGTTCTGCAAATGCCAGCCATCGACTTTTACTTTCTCGATAACCTTCATTACCTCGCGCATAACGTCGCTATCACAGATGAAATTAAGGTTAGTGTCCGATGTGAAAAGTGTGGTCAGACTTTTGTACTCGCAGCAGATGCAGAAAACTGAGCGATGTATTTCACCAGGGAAGTACAACTTGAACCTGAGGAGGTTACGACAACTCACGACGCGAGTGCGTCAGGTGCTGCGAAGGATGCAGGCGAGGAGCACGTGCCTGCCATACTTCAGCGAGCACTCGACAGTGCGTCTGCAGATTTTGCGAACCACGGCCCCAGAAAATTATTTCGGAGCCCTGCGCTATCAGTTAGTCCAAACAGCGGTATTCGAGTCATCGCCCTTAGTCGCGCACAACACACGCATGGCAATCGCTACACGCAACGACTCGTCAGCCAGATTCAGTTAAGTTCAAATCGCGGCCACACAATCCAACGCGAATGTGCCTGTGGGGGCACATGCGCCAAGTGCAGTACTTCTAGCGAAAGCACATCGGTCCTCACCTCTCTCTCCGAATCACTTCGTCTAGTTCAGGCGCAACAATCAGCATCCGCTGCCATAGCACCGTCTGGACCAGGTGATCACGACCTAATTCCCACAGGTGGCGGGGAACCACTCGATGAAACAACCAGGCGGGACATGGAGCAACGCTTTGGCGCTGACTTCAGAGATGTTCGAATCCATAACGATGCCGCCGCCGCTGCTTCAGCTGCGGCGCTAGGAGCCAATGCTTACACCACCGGTCGCGACATCTACTTCGCGGCTGGCAACTACGCGCCCGAGTCGCAAGAAGGTCAGCACCTGCTCGCACATGAGTTAACTCACGTCGAGCAACAAAGAGCGGGTCAGGCACCAACCCAATCAGAGTCAACTGCAAATGGCGAAGTGCTGATTGGTGCAGCCGACGACCACCTCGAAAAACAAGCAGAGGCCCAGGCAGACAATGTCACACAAGGTCAGCAGGCAACCACCTCTATCACTGCCGACTCTTCGGGAACCACCAGCTCAGTCGCGCCTGACTCCTCCGGTGTCATTCAGCGCGACGGAGTACTAGACAACCCGATCGTAAATAAAGTTACTTCCGGCCTGGGCCAAGGCGCCGATTTCGTTGTTGGAGGAGTGAAGAAGGGTAAAGACCTCGTCGTTGCAGGCGTTAAGAAAGGTGCGCAGTGGGCCATCGGCCAAATCGAAAAACTCGCTCCAGGCGCGATCGCTTTCTTCAAGAACATCAAAGACTACTTTAAGAACGCCATAAGCAACGGTATCGACAACTTCTTTGGTGGCATTCTCTCAAGCATTCGCGAAAAAGGATTGGCGGCGACGCTCGCCGAAATGGTCGGCTCGTTTGCATCCGGTGCCATTCACGCCATTGGAGGGTTTATCGCCGGGAAGTGTGCAGCGATCGGCCAACTGGCGGAATACCTCATTGACGTCGTAACGAAATTCGGTAGTGGTGTTCTCGACTCAATCAAGAAAGGTTTCAATACCATTGCGACGAAACTTGAAGAGTTGTGGAACGAGTATGGAGCTCCGGCCCTTGATTGGGTGAAGAAGAAGCTTAAAGGAATCTGGAAGGACGTTGAAGAAACAGCTTCAGCAATTTGGAAAGCCTTAAAGCCACTTCGCGACGAGATAGCAGAAATCTGGAACGCAGTTACTGACTTCCTGGCGGAAGGAAAGCGCACCTATGACTCATGGATGCAGAGTTTTGTTAATGACGCTTTAGACAAGTGGGAAGAAATCAAAGCCAAGCTCAAACCCTACATGGGTTATGTCAAAACAGGGGCGAAGGTTGCAGGCGCAATCGTCGTGTTGCTGTCTCCCGCCGGTCCATTCGTAGTACTGGGATTGGTCATCTACGGGCTGTATTTAGGCGTTAAGTATCTGTGGGAAAAATACGGTAAACCCTTCACCAAGCCAATTCGCGAGTGGTGGGTCAACGACGGGTTACCAACCGCACAAAATAAGCTCAAAGAATTTCGCACCAAAGTTGATGACGTTAAGGACAAGGTCATCGGTGGCCTGCAAAAAGTCTATGACGTGTTTATGCAGATCCTGGATGCGCTGGGAATACTCACCTTCCTGGCCATCGTCAAGGGAATCTTCGACTCCGTCACCAAGAAAATTAAAGAGTTCAAAGAGAAGCTCGATAAGCAACTCGAGGAGTGGGGCAAGAAGATTAAGGATCTCTTAGCGAAGGCCGA
>PSRF01000400.1 GCA_003175865.1 Blastocatellia bacterium | reverse complement strand
AACCCTGGGCTGGGATTCGCGAACGCCTTCGGCGTAAAAATCTTTTGTACGACTACGACAAACCCTTGATCTTCTTGATCTCTTCCGTCAGCACCGGAACCGCCTCAAAGAGGTCACCAACGATTCCGTAATCGGCGATGTCGAAAATAGGAGCTTCGGGATCTTTGTTGATAGCCACGATTGTCCCCGAGTTCTTCATGCCGACCAGATGTTGAATTGCCCCGGAGATTCCAAGTGCAATGTAAAGTTTGGGCGCGACAGTTTGTCCCGACGATCCTATCTGTCGATCGATCGGTAGCCACTCAGCATCGCAGATCGGTCTGGACGCTGCCAGATCACCACCGAGAACTTGCGCGAGCTTTTCAGCCAGCCCGAGATTGTCCTTACTCTTGATCCCTCGACCGACAGCAACGATAACTTCGGCCTTCGATAGATCGACTGCTTGTTTCGCTTCTTGAAACGGAGGCTCGGGGACCATTCTGACCGCACCAACTGCAGCCTCTCTTGTTTCGACCGGTGCGCCACTTCCCTTCGCTGCCTGGTCCGCTCTGTAGGAACCGATTTGAAATGTAGCGAAAACAGGAGCTTCACCATCAGATGCAATGTCGGCATCCAGCTTTCCAAGGAAAATTCTTCGCGTGAACTTGATGTTGGCGCCGTCAGTGCTTGCACGAATGCAGTCGCTAATGAGGGACTTCCCGAAACGTGCAGCAAGCTTGGGCGCAAAATCACGGACAAGATAAGTGTGACTCAAGAAAACAAAGCTCGGTTCCAGTTGTCGAACCATACCCTCCATCGCATCGGCGTAGGCGTCAGGTGTGTAGTCAGCAAGTTTTGGATGGACGGCACCGACAACTTTCGAAACATCATACGCAGCCATTTCCTGGGCCAATGCGGAGACATCGCTCCCTGGAATCACAACTGTAACTGGTTGCTGCAATTGTCCACCTAATGATTGCGCCGCTGCGATCGCCTCGATTGAACTCTTATTCGCAACACCACCGCGATGTTCTATAAAAACAAGGATCATTTTTAAGGGTTCCTGATTACTTTCACTTCAAAACGGTCACACCTTGGTTTGTCGGGAAAAATTCGCTTCGTTCCTGGTCTCATTTGAAGGAGACGCTTGCATTGACGCTTCTCAGATGACACGTGCTTCAGCGTGTAGCTTTTGCGCCAGCTCAGCGGCGCCCGCCTTTGCGTCGCCATTGCCCAGCAACTGAGTCTGCTTCGTCTTCTGTGGTAAATAAACTTTCTCGATTCGTTGATGCGACGGGCGATTGATCGCCTCTGCTGCGGGAGTTACCTCTTTAATCTCTTTCTTCTTCGCGGCCATGATGCCTTTAAGCGTGGCGTAACGAATCTGGCTAATTCCCGATTGAATGGTAAGCAGCGCCGGAAACGACATTGTGTACCACTGGTACCAACCACTCTCGAGCTCTCGCTTCACACGCAGTTTATCTGCCGAGGCATCGACCTCGATGACGATGGTTGCGTGTGGTAGTCCCAGAAGCTCGGCCATGATCACTCCGGTCTGACCGTATCCGTAGTCGTCGGATTGCAGACCAGTCATAACCAGATCTGGTTTTTCATCACGGATTGCATCAGCGAGAACGCTTGCAGTCGCGAATGGCGACAGAGCACCAAGATTGTCTTCGACGACATGAATGGCCCGGTCTGCACCACGTGCGAGTGCATCCTTGATAACACTCTTTACGCGTTGAGGACCCATCGAGCAAACGACAACTTCGCCACCCAACTTTTCGCGTACGCGCAACGCTTCCTCGAGGGCATAACCGTCTGATTCACTGACTTCGAAAGAGAGATCGCTCTCTTCAATCCAAGTGGCATCTTTGTTAATTCGTAGTATCGCGTCTTTGTTCGCGACCTGCTTCATCATTACTAAAATCTTCATTTGACTAATCCGTTGTCAGGGGTCCGTAGTCAGTTGTATTGTGCGCGCTAGGCAAGGGACAACTGACCACGGATAACTGACTAATCTTCATACCTCTTGAACAACAAAGCCGCATTCGTGCCGCCAAATCCAAAACTATTTGACAACACGTAGTCGACCGTCGCGTTCCGCGGTTCGTTGGGAACGTAATCCAGATCGCAGTCAGGATCCGGATTGATGTAGTTGATCGTTGGCGGTAACACGTGGCGATGGATGGCGAGGGTTGAAAAGATAGCTTCAATTCCACCGGCGGCGCCGAGCAGATGACCGGTCATCGATTTCGTCGAACTGACCGGCAGTTTATAGGCATGCTCACCGAATGTAGCCTTGATTGCTTGTGTTTCAAACTTGTCATTGTAAGGCGTCGAGGTGCCGTGCGCGTTGATGTATCCGACTTGCTCTGGTTTGATGCCCGCATCCTGCAACGTCTTCTGCATCACGCGAATCGCACCGGAACCAGTCCCGTCCGGCATCGTGATGTGAAACGCGTCTGAAGTCATCCCGTAGCCGACAATTTCGGCGTAGATCTTAGCGCCACGTCGTTTCGCAAACTCCAACTCCTCAAGAACCATGATTCCAGCGCCTTCACCAATTACAAAACCGTCGCGGTCGCGCTCGAAGGGTCGCGATGCTTTGGTTGGGTCGTCGTTGCGAGTAGAAAGAGCCCGCAGCGCAGCAAATCCTGCGACGGCCATCGGCGTAATCGCCGACTCAGCTCCTCCGCAGATCATCACGTCCGCGGCGCTACGTTGGATCAGTTTATAGCTGTCACCGATCGCATGTGCTCCGGCTGAACAAGCAGTGGCAGTGGCTGAATTGGGTCCTTTTGCTTTATGGCGAATTGATACCTGACCTGAGGCCAGGTTCACGATTGCAGAAGGAATGAAGAACGGTGATACGCGACCGGGGCCGTCGTTAAGGAGCTTCGAATGTTCTCTTTCGATGGCCCAGAAATCGCCGATACCGCTACTAATATAGGTCCCGACTTGCTCTGAAATTTCATCGGTAATTTCGAGACCGCTATCTTTGACGGCTTGGTCAGAAGCCGCGATCGCATAATGAATAAAGGCGCCCATTTTGCGCGCCTCTTTCTTCTCGATGTATGTCAGCGGATCGAAGTCCTTGACTTCGCAAGCGAATCGTACGGGGAAACGCTCAGCGTCGAACTTCTTGATGTAGTCGGCACCACTCCGACCGTTCATCAAGGCAGCCCAAGTTTCTTCAACGGAATTACCGACTGGTGTTACGAGACCAATACCCGTAATCACGACCCGACGTGTCAAGATTTCAACTCCTTGGAAAGAGGGCGTAATTGACAGTAGCGAATGGTACGTTGAAGCTTAATCGCTGGGCTTCAATCGTTCTCACTGCTCGCTCTGCCTCAGCACTATTTTTTGTGCTGATCGATATAGTTATAAGCGTCGCGGACGCTCTGAATCTTCTCCGCATCTTCGTCGGGAATTTCAATTCCGAATTCCTCTTCAAAGCGCATGACGAGTTCCACGGTGTCCAATGAATCAGCGCCCAGGTCATCAATAAAACGGGCGTTGGGTGTAACTTCATTCTCATCCACACCGAGTTCGTCAACGATTATCTGCTTAACTTTATTCTCGATCTCTTGATCGGGCATTTCATTCGCTCCTGTTGAGAGAGTTTTACGATCTATTAAAAACTACCTATGCAGCCACGCTTGTGGTCGCAGCAGACAGGCTTGCAGAATCCTCCACGTTAACCATCGTGGCCTCGCGGTTTATTTGTCTCATCAAGCCTGACAAAACTTTTCCTGGTCCTACTTCAACAAAAGTATGGACACCGGCTTTCAACAACAACTCCATCGATTCGACCCAGCGAACGGGTGCTGAAACCTGCCGGACCAAAGCGTCGCTAAGTTCAGATGGAGTTGTTCTCGACTGCGCATCGACGTTCGTTATTACCGGAACTTTCGGTTCTGCGAAAGTCAGTCGCTGAAGGTCAAAGGACAATCGCTCCTGCGCTGGCCTCATGAGGGCGCAATGGAACGGCGCGCTCACGTTTAACTTTACGACTCGCTTTGCGCCACTAGCCTTGAGCAATTCCATTGCGCGATCAACCGCTTCTGTATTCCCCGCAATGACAACTTGGTTCGACGAATTCATGTTTGCGGGCGAACAAATTTGGCCCTGACTGGCTTCATCACAAGCACGCTGAATAGTTTCAAGCTCAGCACCAAGTACGGCTGCCATGGCACCCGTCCCAACCGGCACTGCTTCCTGCATGTAACGTCCGCGTGATCGAACAGTCCTTACGGCGTCGGCCAATGATAAAGCCCCAGCACAAACGAGCGCTGAATATTCGCCGAGACTGTGACCCGCTACATATGATGCGCCTGGAAAGCCACTGGACTCCATTGCTCTTGTCACGGCAATCGAGGTGGCGAGAATCGCTGGTTGAGTGTTTTCAGTCAACTGCAATTCCTCAGCGGGACCCTCGAAACACAGACGCGACAGCGAGAATCCGAGTGCGTCATCAACTTCTTCAAATACCTGTTTAGCTGCCGAAAAATTCTCAGCTAGATCTTTTCCCATCCCCGGATATTGCGATCCCTGCCCTGGAAAAAGAAACGCGATTGTCAATTGCAGATTGCCGATTTCCAATTTGTTCTCTTCAGTCAACCTATCGATACGTCTCGTGCTCATTCAGCCTTCAAAAAACGAAAATGCCTTTACCATCGCAACACTGCTCCGCCCCATGTCACGCCGCCGCCAAATGAAGTCATTAGTACGAGGTCACCTGCCTTGATTCGACCGGATTCGACACATTCATCAAGGGCGATGGGGATCGACGCTGATGAGGTGTTACCGTGCACCGCGATGTTTGAATAAACCTTCTCAAGTGGGACGTGTAAACGATCAGCTACAGCTTCAGTGATGCGTTGATTAGCCTGATGCGGAATGAACAAATCGATGTCGTCTGCGGTGATCCTGGCCCGTTCCAAAAGCTCTTTTGAAATGTCAGCCATTGACCGCACGGCAACCTTAAAAAGTTCATTCCCTTTCATCTTGAAAAAATGGTCGCCGGCAGCAAGCGTTTCTGGAGTCGGTCGCCGTCGTGTTCCGCCGCCAGGTGAATAGAGCTGCTCTTCGTAACGTCCGTCGGACCTGATCTTTGAACTCAATATCCCTCTGCCTGCGTCCACTGGACCCAGCACGGCGGCACCAGCCCCATCGCCAAACAATACGCAAGTTTTTCGATCGGTGTAATCGACGTATTGTGTTAACACCTCGGCACCGATAACAAGCGCATGACGGATTTGGCCGGTGCGAATCATCGAGTCTGCAAGTGTGAGCCCGTAAATGAAACCCGAGCAAGCAGCGACGATATCCATCGCAGCCGCATTGTTGGTTCCAAGCTCTGCCTGAATAATGCAGCCAGTTGACGGAAGTATCTGATCAGGTGAAACCGTGGCACACAGGAGCAAATCGATATCTGACGGATCCAGACGCGCACGTTCAATGGCTTGTCTTCCTGCTCGGACGGCGAACAGCGACGTGTACTCGTCAGATGCTGCTTTACGCCTTTGCTTAATTCCAGTGCGGGTCGTGATCCATTCGTCAGATGTGTCGACGAGCTTGGCGAGATCCTCGTTCGTCAAGATTCCTTCTGGATAGGAGTGACCAGTGCCCAGAATTCCAGCATGTAGATTCGTCATTAATTGCCTCAAGCTATTAAGGGAGTCGTAATAGTATCCAGTAAAAAACGAAAAGCCAAACTACGATTAGCCGCCGAAGTCATCGTATCCTCAAGAAACAATACTAATTGGTTGGAGCAAAGTAGTCTCAGCAATACCTCGTTCAATACGCTCGCTCGCGCGGTTTTCTGAAAACTCGCGCACGCTCCGTATTGCGTTTCGAATCGCTCTCGCATTAGACCTACCATGGCCGATTACAACAATACGGCGCACTCCCAACAGAGGGGCACCACCGTATTCTGAATAATCTAACCGGCGCTTGATATTCCTAAACGCCGGTTTTGCGAGCACCGCGCCTGCCTTTGTGACCGCCGAAGTTGTCAGCTCACGCTTCAACATCGACAACATCGCTTCCGTCAAGCCTTCGGACAATTTCAACATCACGTTTCCGGTGAATCCATCCGTAACAATCACGTCAACGATGCCCGAGAAAACATCGCGCCCTTCAACGTTGCCGACAAAATTCAGATTTGTCAGCTGTCGTAACAAAGGGAACGCTTCTTTCGTTAAATCATTGCCCTTTGCTTCTTCTTCCCCGATGCTCATCAGTCCAACGGAAGGTTTCGCTGTTCCCAGGACTGCTCTGGAATATGCATCACCCATCACAGCAAATTGCGCGAGATGATGCGGTTTGCATTCTGAATTTGCGCCGACATCAAGTAACAACACTGGTCTAGCCGACTTTGTCGGAATCAATGCAGCCAGGGCGGGACGATCGACACCGGGTAGGGTTCCAATCACCATCTTTGCTGTTGCCATCGCGGCTCCGGTGTTTCCCGCAGACACAAAACCGTCGGCACGACCTTCGGTGACCAACTTTGTACCAATTCGCAAAGAGCTCTTCTTCTTACGTCTCACTGAGGTTGCAACGGGATCATCCATTGCAATCACTTCAGGCGCATCAACCAGCTCGATTCCACGGTCTCCATCACCGCGCCACCCGCAGCGACGAAGTTCAGGGTCGATTTTGTGTTCCTGCCCAACAAGAATCACGCCTATTCCGAAATCACGGGC
>PSRF01000357.1 GCA_003175865.1 Blastocatellia bacterium | reverse complement strand
CTGCGTTCGGTTCTCCCAACGTCATCGCTGTTTCTCCGTTTTCGATATCCATCGGGTAGCTGGAATCATTTGATCACGATTGCGCGACCACCCTGATAGATCCAGGACAAACGTACCATCGTGAAACGGCAGTGAATCGATCACCGGACGCCGATCATCCTGATCCCTATCGATAATAATATTGAAGATGAGGCTCATCGTCTTTCCGTGATATGTCAGGTCAACTCGATTCAGATTCATTGTGCAGGTTCCGGCATTTACAAACCCCAACACGGGAACCTTCGTACCCGCATTTGCCTCCACTGACTCCGGCCAGTAGTAAGTCACTCCATCACTAGCGAACGATACTTCGTCTACTGAGGTGTCTGCATTTCCTATAGTCTTAGGAAGGGTGCGGTGTATCGTATTTAGTTCCTCGTTGTTGAGAATCTGACCCATTTCGTCGCGAACGATGTAGTCAACTGCTGCGGGGTTGCAGGACTGAGCGCTCGCTGAAGTTAATGGTAAGAACAATAGTGCCGATAGAATCACCAGTGATCTAATCGTGTTCTTCATAATTGATCCTCCGTAACTGCTACCAGACTGTTCAACTTCTCGACTTTTTGACCTATCAATCTGCTCAGCCTTTCTTGAAAAAACAGTGTGTGTTAAGGCTGTTTGCGTTTTTGTCGAGTCCGTTAGCTCTGGAAGCGCACAAGAAACATCACATCTCCCACGGAGACAAAGGCTCTACTCTCAACACTCTGTTGGTGTCTGAGTACGGCGTACCAATGAAACTTCCCGAATTACTGATGTAGTCAGACGCTTCAAACAATTCCTGACGTAAACGTGGAAGGAGGCACAACCTCCGATTTCAAGTTTTGGCGAAAACTGAGGTCGCTGATCATTTGTAGGAACCTCTTCAAGACGAGCGTCGTGTTCTAGATTGCCAAGTACACCGCCGCTAAGAAGCCCTTTACAGTTAGTTGGATCAGTCACGTGGAATCGGTACACGCTGAAATCAGTACGGATAAAGATTTCATCCAACTGCTTTAGATCTTTAATGCTAATCGCCATTGTGCTTCCCTCTCTAATGCTCTTCTCATTAGTAAGTGGCGAAAGCGCAGAAAACATCACTGCAGTGGCACAGTGATAACTTTGCTACTCCGGAGTACTAGCACAGGCGTCAAACAGTCGGTTATTAAAACGATCAAGGCCAAGGATGGATTAGCACCGTGAGAAGGATTGACCTGGCAAGTCGAGGTCTAACTACTTTTTAACAACGTCGAAATAGTAGAAGCCAACATCTTCTATTGTACCGCTGTCCGTAATTCCCTTCACTGTTAATTCATAGCGACCTTTTGTAAGTGCGTCTGCTTTTAGCGAGATGGGAATACTTCGACCGCGCGGCGTGAGGTTTCCTTGCGTCAACACCTGCTGCCCCTTTTCGGTGCGCAGTTCCACCCGATACCTTTTGTAAGTTTCCTGTGGATCAATACCGACTTGCAGCCTTACCAAACTTACATCCTTTGTGATCGATAGTTGTGGAACTGAACTACCACTTCGAGAAATGCCGGGAAGTAGCGACAAAGCCACTACGACAGGCGAGGAAGGTGTTGTCGGTTGTTGCGGACTCTCACGTCGAATTTCAGGGGTTGGAGTTTCCTGCGGCGATGTTCCGCGATTCGCCATCAGCTCTTGATTTCGAAGACGTTCATCCGCGAGGTCCTTCTCCAGTTGACGATTCTGCGCGATCTGCGATTCCTGCACGTTACGAAGCTGAGCCAGTTCGGAACCAAGCCGAATTCTGTCGACAACTAGCAACGAGCCAACAACAAACAAAAGAAATGAGGCAGCCGCAAACGAGTAGGCAATCATCGGACGTGTAAAGAACGCCGCTAACTTCGTACGCCATGACGGAGAGGGAGAGACTTCAACAGCAGGCGCAGGGCTCTCATTAACAACCGTGGCTAGTGCTTTGGCAAACGCAACTTTCTTCCTTCGCTCTGCCGAAGCCAGGAAGTGTGTCTGAAAAGCCCGACGCTTTTCTTCAGGAATATCTCCACTGACATAATCGTCGATCAATTCCTGTTCGATAGTCAGAATTTCCTGAAGAACTCTCTGATCCTCAAACGCTCGACCCTCGATTTCAACCTGTTCGTCTTCAGACAGTTCTCCAAGCAAATACCGAACTATTTTTTCTTCACTAACCGGATATTCAACCACAGTCTAAGGGTCTCCTGAAAAATGAGCTAAACAACACTCAACCTGTTTTTGTTCAGAAAGTTCGCCGAGCAAATGCCGAACTCGTTTTGATACTAAGGGGAGGATATATCGCTCCTCATATATAAGTGGTCGGAAAAGGGTTTTTGTCACATCTCTGGACAACTTTTCACTTAGGCGGCGTTGACACACTCCTCAACACAACCCTGCAGACGTTCGCGAAGACGCTGGGCGCGCATTCGTAGAGTGTTGATGGCAACCCCCAGACGTTCACCTAATTTCCTGCGGTTTTCAATTTTTTCTCGCTTATCACCTTGGTAGTACTGAATGATCAGCTCGCGATTATCGGAAGAAAGTTGGCCGAGACATTTTTGTAAACAGTCGATTCGGATCTCAGTATCGGGAACGTCGGCCACCTCATCGTAGGTCTTCTGGTACTCGCCCAATGCCTCACGTTGTTTTGAAAGAGACTTAATAATCTCCAACACCAGTAATCTAGCCACACCCATCACATACCCAGCTAGTTTTTGGATCTCTTCGCCATCTGCGATCTTTCGGGCCACACGATTGAAGGTTTCATCGGCATGATCTTCAGGGAATGGACAACCACGCCACTCAAAGAAGCGAACCAGGTTGGCGCGACAGTCGAGATATTTCTGTGCTGCGTTATCGCGATTAGGATCAAAAGTCTTCAGAAGGTTGTCAAAAGCCTCGGGTGTGAGGGTCCATTTGCGAGACGTTGGGGAGGACGGATTCTCTGCGCTGTCCATCAATAAGTCGGCCTCTTGATGTGCGTCCATCGTAGCCAGGTCACTTCCACTCACCTTGTAAAGTAAACGCTGCCCAGTATCGCGGTTGTTTCCACCTCTTGTCTTGCCACATGCCTATTTGCGCTTTCCTCAACGCTGCAGCTGGACTCATTCCATTGGTCAGCATGCTTTCATAGAAACGGTCCATCAGCACGGCGGTCGCACGGTCCTCTGTCCGCCATAAACTAGCCACAACTCGTGACGCTCCTGCATACATGAAAGCGCGAGTTAGTCCAACCAGCCCCTCACCCTTAATGTCTTTGCCAAGCGCGGTTTGACAGGCTGAAAGTACAACCAGTTCAGCGGACAGATTCATATTGTAAATGTCGTAGAGTCTCAAGAAACCGTTTTGTGGTTTGCCTTGCTGGTCTACCAGTGATAGGACGATTCCTGAAAGATCAGAATGTCGACTATTGATCAGTCCATGCGTTGCAAAGTGTACGATGCGATATTGTTTCAAGTCTGGACTGGTTGCCGCCGATCTACTAGCGGCGAAGTCGAGAGCTTCCAAATTGTTGTTGCGGGGCACGAGCCGCATTATCTGTTCTGCCTCTTGTCGACTAAAACGCAGCCTGGGAAAACTGTTGAGGCCGGATTCCTCAGCAGACCTTTTGATATCACCCGCCTGCGCAAGCGCCGCATCATCGACAACCTGAGGTTTGCCATTAGAGTTGAGCCTCGGGTCTTGAACTCCAAAGACGGGATCAGCAAAGATCGCGACCGTCTTAGGAGGACGAGGACGATCTTTCATTTCATTACGCAGAACGCCCAGTACGGATGCTGAGGGCAAACTGATGATTTCGTGATTGGCAATCAACGGTTGAGATGTCTGATTTGGGCCAGCTGATTTCTGAGTCGAAGGATCAGGCAAAGCGGCAAAGGGAACATACTGCAGAATGCCCTCGCTAACGAGTAAGAGTCGCTTACCTTTCAACTCAGTCGCCAGCGGTCCTAATAACATCTGGCTCAGCGTTGTTGCAGCGGCAGGAAAGTCTCTATCAGCCTGGTCCAGTCGTTGGTTTCTTTGGTCGATTGTTTCGTTTGGGACAACCCGATCGGACGCCGTAACTAAATCGTAGACACTGCGAGACGCCCTCTCCACATCGTCACGTTTCGGCAGTTCAAACGTCTTAAGCGATGTCGCAGCAACGAGAAACATGTAACTTTTGCCTTCACCAAGCGCGTATTCAATCAGCAACGTGTCTTGATCGAGCAAGCGAGACTGAATTTCCTGCAGACTTAACGACACAGGTGCAGTTAGGGCTGCGTACCTGGGATTGTTTTGCCGAATTTGTGTTTGCACCTGGTCGTATTCTGCAGTGAGGGCGTCCAGCTCTTTCGCCATGTTCGCGGCTTGTTCATCAGTGTGGCTACCACTAAGTAGACGCACTTGAGTTTCTGCCTTGTCAGAAATCAACTGTCTTAAACTTCGCTCGCGCGCAACTAATGTGGGATCTACACCCTGTCCGATTTCGAAGCTCGCTTCAATCAAAGATTCGAGCAGTGAACGTGCCCGCGCGTTTTCGCTAGCCTTCAAGGCTGCGACATCAAAACCTCCTGCTGGATTTTCTTTGTGCAGTCGCATCAACACGTCGACATAAACTTCATAGTATTTGCGAACAGATGCAAAGAACGACGTTCGTAATTTCCGATCTTTAAGACTGACGCGTAGAGATTCAACGGAAGCTAATGCAGCCTCGATGTGAAGTTTGGCATCAAGTAATTTGCCCTGGTCACGTTCTACCTGGGCGAGCAGTGACAAGGTTGCCGCTTCTCCAGATGGATCACCGATCCGGCGTGTAATCTCCAACGACTCGTTTAAGCTTTCGGTTGCCTTCTGGTTGTCACCCAACTCGTGGTAGACGTCCCCGATATTTCTTAATGATGAAGCAAGTTGTCTCGGATTTCTTGTGCGATGAATTTCTATCGAACGCTTGTAGTACTCGAGTGCCTTCTGCTTCTCTCCGAGATGTGAATAACAGCCCGCAGTATTGTTGTACGTGGTAGCTTCACCATCGATATCCTTTGCGGCGATACGGAACTTTAGCGCCTCCTGATTGAACTCTAATGACTTTTTAAAGTCTCCAAGATCCGCATAGTTGACAGCGATGTTGTTGAGGGTATTGCCCTGACGAAATTGATTGTCCTGCTTCCGAAATATGTCGAGCGCCTTATTGTAGAGCTCAATCGCCTTTTCATAATCACCCAAAGCTGAATAAAGCCAACCCAGATTGTTGAACTCGATCGCCTGCCCGTTGTCATTACCGTACTTTTCGTAGAGGACTCGAGATTGAGTATACGAGTCTAATGCATGCTCGTACTGGCCCATCGCTCCATAAACATTACCCATACTGTTGAAAATTGGCGCTTCCCCACGTTCATCATTCAACTCGCGTCTGATTGAAAGTGATTGATTGCAATAGTCAAGTGCCTTTTTGTACTCAGCGATATTCTCGTGAATCACGCAGATATTATTGAGGAAAGACGATTCCTTTGCGCGATCGCCCATGCCCTGAAGTAACCCGTTGATTTCGATGAGCATTTCCAGGGATTTTCGCGGCTCCCCCATACTCTGATAAGTAATTGCGAGATTGTTCAGCGTAACAATAGTACCAGGGCGGTCTTTGACTTGTTTTCGAATGGAAAGTGCCTGATTGAAGATTTCGACAGCCTTCTTCCTATCGCCAAATTGCTGGTGAGCTTCACCAAGCGTGTCGAGCGCCCAAGCTTGAACCTTCAATGCATTGTTGCGCTTGTCTTCGGTGGACTCTTTGACGGCTTTCTCAGCCACCGAAACCGCTCGGTTACCGAAGTCGAAAGCCTTCTGTTTTTCAACAAGATTGATATAGACACCGGCAATCAGATAAAGAGTGTTGGCCTCCCAGGTGAGGTCATTTATTGATTGCCAGAGGGGTAGCGCCTGCTCGTACTTCTCCCTTGCTTTTTGCCAATCTTCCTTGTTCTGTTTTCTTTCAAGTGCAAAGGCTTCTTCGATCAACGTACCCGCCCTATTGGAGATTTTGTCGCGGTCCGTAGCCGGCCGAAGTTCTGTTACATTGATTTCATAGCTTCCTTTCGGACCCTTCGGAAACGATGTGTGCACCTCCACGCGATACGCTCCTGAGGTCTCACTGATCATCGCAACCTCTTCTTTTTCCCCTACTCTAAACGCGTCTGACTCAGAAATCTTTTTACCGGTCGGGTCAAAGATCCACACAGCGAGGTCAATACTGCGTTGGTCAACATCAATGTGAACAAACTGGTCGGATTTTAGCGACAAGTTATAGGCCTGGACCTCACCACCAGTGATTTCACGTTCAATGGGTTTCGCCAGTTCAAGAGTGAGTATGGAGGCAGTCTGAGTTGAAGAGGATGCATTGCTTTGTGAATTGACGGTTGGAGGCGCTGCTAATAAAGGCAGAAGGATGAGCAACGACAACAGATGTGGGGCCACAACACTGAGACAGTACTGGTGGCGTTGAGAAATCATCGGGCAGGACATAAGACCTCCTAAAAAGGAGACTGGGCGAGGTCCTTGAAAAATCGAGCCTGCATTATATGCCTTTCGACGTTAAATGCTCGTGATTAATTCAATAGTGCTTTGATACCACGTCTGCCCTACCACATTAAGGTGCCGAACGATTTATGCCCGACGCGTAAAACTTAACAGCATCTCGTTTTCGGTTGTCGTTAACACGCGGTGGGTGAGGTCAGACCAGTTTATGGCTGGCTGACCGCAATGCGATCGCCATCCTTTAGATTTGCGGGTGGCGCGAGAATTACTCGATCGCCCTTCAAAAGTCCCGATTCAACCTCTACTTGATCGCCCTCGATTGTTTGTATAACAACAACCCGAGAGGAGACTCTTTCTCCTGCGACCACAAACACGGGCTTCGAAGCGCCTTTCTTTAGGTCAGCTCCCGTTGCAAAAGCGTTGAGTGGCAGCCAGAAACTGATCTTGCTGTCAGTACTGCGCGGCAGGTGAACATAGACTGTCAATCCTGGCGTCAGTTTCGTCGACCCTAGGATCTCCGCGACATAGCCAAAAGTGTCGCTTATCGGATCAGCAACAGGATCACGCCTTCGTATCCGTGCTTTAGCAATTTCCGCACTCCGATCGTCTGTTGAGATACCAAGTACTTCGCCACATTCAAGCTGGTTTCCGTAGGTTTGAGGAACTTTGAATCTGAGCTCCATCCTTGAAAGCTGTGCCACTTCAAATAGCTTCTCGTTCTTTGCGACATTCGTGCCCGGAGCAACATAACGTCGGGTAACTATTCCAGCCACAGGCGCGCGAACAACCGTCTTTTGCATTTCAAGCTTCACTACTTCCACTCGGGCTAGGGCGCTTTCCGTTGCCAGTCTATTCTTTTCAAACTCCTGAATTGACTCGTCCAGCTTGTACTTCGCCCTCTCCACCTCGCCTTTACTCACAAGTCCCTGGCTCGCGAGCAATGATTCACGATCAAATTCGCTTCGGTTGAGTTTGATTAGCGCTTGCAACTGCTCTGCTTCAACGTTGAACCGACTCACGTCAAGTTCGGCTTGTCGAAGCTGACCGCGCTGCTCCTCGTCGCTGAATTGTGCGAGGATCTCGCCTTTTGCTACCCGGCTACCTTCCTCTGCAGAAATGCTAACCAGGCGTCCTTCAAGTTCGGCGAGCACGATGGCCGTGTCTTCCACCGAAAGGGCTGCTGGGATCAAGAAGTCGGCATTCGTCTGATTCGGAGCGGGTTGAACCTCAAAGACGTGTACAGTGACGACCGCGTTTTCAGTGGCCACAGTCCTGTTGTCGTGCACGCGAGTTTGACTTTGTGCTGAACAACCGGCAATCAACACAGCGCTCAGCAGGCAGAGCACGAGAATGTTTTCGCTGAACGAAGCCGGAGTTTTGTACCTTGAGCTTTGCACTTTGAGCGTTGTGATTTGCGCTTCTTGGTCCATCTCTCCTCCACTCGTCTTCAACAACAACAATTCACCAACTACGAAGTACAAAGCATTTTCGCGACCGGCAGCTCATCATGCTCAAACAAAGGAATGCGAATCTTCGCTTTGAGCCGTTCCCCCGACAGCCACTCCTCGAACAATAACGACTTAATGGTATCCCGCAGCGAGTCATCAAGAGTCGCAAGATGTAGAGCCTCGATCTTCGCAAGCTGCCACCCACCATAAGTTTTGATTGGTCCAACCATCTGGCCGGGCCGGGCCCCAAACACCGCAGCCTCCATCGTCGGCTCCATCTCGGTCCGTCGAACCAATCCCGAATAACCACCAGCAGGTCGCGTTGACAAATCAAT
>PSRF01000041.1 GCA_003175865.1 Blastocatellia bacterium | reverse complement strand
TGGATCATCGGTTGGGACTTGATCCTCGAATACGCTATTGGAAACGTCGCCGTCGCGATTAGTTGGGCCAATTACTTTCGCTCATTCATTCACGATGCGTTTGGCAAAGACATTCCTGCATGGCTTGCAACCGACTTTCGTACCGCACGAAAAATCCCCGGTCTGTTAGAAAGTGCACCACATATCTTTGGTATTCCAATCGTCTTCAACCTTCTCGCTTTCGGAATCGTTGCCTTTCTAACTGTCGTTCTTGTCTGGGGCATCAAGGAGTCGGCTGAATTCAACGCTGTGATGGTTGCCATCAAGATCGTTGTGCTGCTCTTCTTCATCGGCGTTGCGATCTACTTTGTGCCGCCGTCAGGGATGGTCCAGAACTGGCATCCATTTCAACCAACCGGTTGGGGAGGAACACTGGCGGGAGCTGCCGTCGTCTTTTTTGCTTACATCGGTTTTGACGCTGTATCCACTGTAGCGGAGGAGACAAAAAATCCGGCCAGAGATCTGCCTGTAGGCATCATCGCGTCGCTTGTGATCTGTACGATCTTTTATGTGGTCGTAGCCGCAGTCTTCACAGGTTTAATTCCGTACAACGAATTGGTGCGGCGTCTCTCGACTGAGCAAGCTGAGCCGTTAACCATGGCATTGAATCATGTCGCACCAAATGCCACGTGGGCCAGTGCGATTGTTGCTTTCGGATCTGTTGTCGCACACACGGCTGTGTTGCTCGTCTTCCAATTGGGACAACCTCGCATCTTCTTCTCGATGGCGCGTGACGGCTTGCTCCCGCCTGTCTTTGCGAAAGTCCACCCGAAATTTAAGACGCCCCACGTGACAACGATTCTCACAGGGGTTGTGGTCGGCGGCTTTTCGGCGGTGATGAGCATTGATGAAATGGTTGACCTGACAAACATCGGAACATTGTTCGCGTTTGTGTTGGTCTGCGTTGGTATCACGATTCTGCGCTACAAAGAACCCAATCGCGCTCGTCCATTCAAAGTCCCCTTGGGAGCGTGGTTGTTACCGATGCTCGGCGCGATCTCATGCCTGTTTTTGATCTACTACCTGCCACCCGCGTCATGGTGGCGTTTCGTCGCGTGGTTGTTGATTGGGTTATCGGTTTATCTTTCCTACGGTTACGCGAAGAGCATTCTTGGTCAGAAGGTTGGTCGACCACACGTTACACCGGGTTGGTTGTTCCTTCTTGGCATTGGTTCGCTGCTCGTAGCGATCGGAATCCTCGCAGTACCACATCATGCTTCGTTGAGTGAACTCTTTGCCGAAGTGTCGGGGGGAAATGGCAGAACGACACTTGCGGTTGGAAGTATTGCTTTGGGTCTGTTATTGGGGATCGTTGGGTCGATTATGGGAATGACGAAGAGATAGACTACTCTTTGGAGTGCGGTGGCCTGGCATCGCTTTGTTATAGATATCTGTCTGGTAATCCACCTGAATTCAGTGAGTAATGAAAAAGCGGTGCCAGGCCACCGCACTCCAAAGAGATGAACGCACTTCCAATCATTATCGGTTCACTTTGTGTTATCGCAATCGCCTATCGCTATTACTCTGCTTTCATCGCCGCGAAGGTACTGGCACTCGATGACTCGCGACCTGTGCCTTCGCAAACAATGTACGATGGGCACAATTACTACCCGACAAACAAATGGGTTCTGTTCGGCCATCACTTCGCTGCAATTTCAGGTGCTGGCCCACTGATCGGTCCAGTTCTCGCGGCACAGTTTGGTTTCTTGCCGGGTCTGCTGTGGCTGGTAATCGGCGTTTGTCTCGGGGGCGCTGTGCACGACTTCATGATCCTTGCGGGAAGCGTGCGTCGAAAAGGAAAGTCACTGGCGGAGATGGCGCGGACGGAAATTAGTCCGTTGTCCGGATTCGTCGCAGGCATTGCAATTCTCTTTATCGTAGTAATTGCACTCGCCGGACTTGGGCTTGTAGTAGTAAACGCATTGGCCGAGTCAGCTTGGGGAACGTTCACCGTTGGGTTCACGATTCCGCTAGCTTTGCTGATGGGCCTTTACATGTATCGCTTCCGCAAAGGAAAAATCGCGGAAGCAAGCATCCTTGGAGTGGTTGGTCTTTTACTTGCCGTTTACTTGGGTGGCCGGATAGCTGATTCTTCTTTGGCTCACGCGTTCACGCTCTCACGAAACACGCTGATCATTGCGATGGCCGCCTACGGATTCATTGCGTCAGTGCTTCCTGTTTGGATGTTGCTTTGCCCGCGCGATTACTTGTCGTCATATCTGAAAATAGGAACTATTGCTTTTCTGATCATCGGCGTCATTCTTGTCCATCCAAATCTGAACATGCCTGCGTTTACACCATTCACCGCCGGTGGTGGACCAGTCATTCCGGGAAAGCTGTACCCGTTTGTGTTCATAACAATCGCTTGCGGTGCGATTTCAGGGTTTCACGCGCTCATCTCCTCTGGCACAACGCCAAAGATGATTGCAAAGGAAACTGACACGCGGATCATCGGTTACGGCAGTATGTTGATGGAAGGCGTGGTTGGTATCGTCGCATTGATCGCTGCTTCCTCACTGTTTCCGGGTGACTATTTCGCCATCAACACCTCACAGCGTACAGACGCGCAGAAGGCTGCTTACGTGCAAATGGTCGATTCGCATAACTCTGCGGACTTCAATCTGAAACCACAGGAGATCGATCGACTCGAACTGGAATCAGGCGAAAAGAATTTGCGTGGGCGAACCGGTGGTGCAGTTACTTTGGCACTCGGCATTGCAAAGATCTTCGACGGCATACCAGGTCTAAGTGGACTCATGAAGTACTGGTACCATTTTGCGATCATGTTTGAAGCATTGTTCATCCTCACGACGATCGACACAGGCACACGCGTCGCCAGATTTTTGGTCGGCGAATTTGGAGGACGCTTTTACAAGAAATTGGAAGAACCAAACTGGTTGCCGGGATCTGTTGTGACCTCGTTGTTGGTCGTGGCTGCATGGGGGAGTTTTATTTGGTCTGGGTCGATCTCAACTATCTGGCCCATGTTTGGCATTGCAAACCAGTTGTTGGCGGCAGTCGCTCTTTGTGTGGCGACAACGATCCTGATCAATTCTGGCAAAGCTAAATACTCCTGGGTGACAATTCTTCCGCTGAGTTTTGTTGGCAGCACGACTTTAGTTGCGGGTTGGAAATCCATCACGGACATCTTCTGGCCGTTAGCCCAAAAACCAGAGACTTCGGTGCAGGGTTACATCAACGTGAGCCTCACAGCCATTATCATGTTTGCTGCCATACTGATTCTGTTCGACTCAATCCGGCGCTGGCTAGGTACACGCAGACGACCACAGCCCGTTGGTGATTTGGTCGAGGCCTAAACTCTTTGACTTTTTCAACTCTCAAGATAGAGCAAGTCGGGAAGGGGGCAAACGGGCGCAAATATTCAACTAGCCAGACATTCAACCAGTGCGCCCCCGCTTAATTCAACAACCGAGAAAAAAACATAATCGCTCGCGTGGCCAAAAAGGAATCAATAGCTTGAATGTTCAGTTTGTTGTGTGTCTGTTACCGCTTGCCCCTTCCCTACTTGCTCTGATCTAGCGAGTTGAATCTTGCACCCGGTTCTGCAACGCGAGCTTCCAATTGGTGAATGTGTGGACATTTTCCTCCCCAATTGGACAGTTTCACCGCCAATCGGCAATAATACGCGCTTCCTGTAAGACCTGCGGGGAACTCTATAGTGTCCGGGGGTCGCTCCGGCTGGCGGTTGAGCATGTCTCAAGGGCGGTCGGCCGGTAATTAATCTCGCCAATTTTTTAGACGATTCGGAAAGGACTATCTCTAAAGTGGAACTACTGCTGATTTCATTTGTCAGCCTGCTGTTTGTTTGTTCAACAGTGCTGGTCAAAAGGGTATTAAAAATCGATAACAGCTCGCTGCCGGCTAACTTGCGTGGCGCCTTGAGAGGACTTGCCGCGACTGCGTCAGTTCTCGCCCTCGGCTTAACGACGTACGCTCAATCACACGAAGCTGGCGGCGAAGCGAGCCTGAAGCTCCCCGATCTTTCAGAGGTAACCTTTCTTGGCGGTGTCAGCGGTCACAACCTGCTCTTGATTGGCATTGTGGTTTGTCTGCTCGGCCTCGGCTTTGGCCTGGCGATTTACATGAACCTCAAGAAGTTGCCGGTTCATCGAGCGATGAAAGAGATTTCAGAACTGATCTATGAAACTTGTAAAACCTATTTAATCACACAGGGCAAGTTCATTCTGATTCTCGAAGCGTTCATCGCCGTCATCATCGTGTTGTACTTCGGTGTTCTGTCAGGAATGGAACCGCTACGAGTAATCATAATTCTCGCGTTCAGCTTGATTGGCATCGCAGGCAGTTATGGAGTCGCATGGTTTGGCATTCGCGTAAACACTTTCGCCAACTCCCGCACCGCGTTCGCAAGTCTTGAAGGCAAACCTTTTCCACTTTACGCAATCCCACTGAAGGCAGGAATGAGCATCGGGATGATGTTGATTAGCGTCGAACTGCTGATCATGCTCTGTATCTTATTGTTCATCCCCGGCGATTATGCCGGTCCCTGTTTTATCGGATTTGCAATCGGTGAATCACTCGGCGCGGCGGCATTACGAATTGCCGGCGGCATCTTCACTAAGATTGCCGACATAGGCTCCGACCTGATGAAGATCGTCTTCAAGATCAAGGAAGACGACGCTCGCAACCCAGGCGTGATTGCAGACTGTACCGGAGACAACGCCGGCGATTCAGTTGGACCAAGTGCTGACGGTTTTGAAACCTACGGTGTTACCGGTGTCGCACTAATCACGTTCATCCTTCTCGGTGTCACTGACCCGCGTGTCCAGGTGCAGTTGCTCGTATGGATCTTCATCATGCGCGTCGCAATGATCATCGCGAGTGCTGTCTCTTACTTTGTCAACGACGCAATCGCCAAAGCTCGTTACAAAGCTGCTGACGAGATGAATTTCGAAGCACCATTGACGTCGCTGGTTTGGATTACGTCGGTCATCTCCGTAGTACTAACGTTCGTGGTTTCGCGTCTGACGATTCCCACGTTAGGCGGCAACACTTCGTTGTGGTGGAAGTTGGCGATCATTATCTCGTGTGGAACATTGGCAGGCGCCATCATCCCCGAGTTGGTTAAGGTTTTTACGTCCACTGAGTCACTTCATGTCGCGGAGGTTGTTACGTCTTCGAGAGAAGGAGGGTCGTCACTGAACATCCTTTCGGGACTGGTTGCGGGTAACTTCTCAAGCTACTGGCTCGGCATAAGCATCGTCGCACTCATGGCAATTGCCTACCTCTTTACAACGATGGGCGCAGCAACAAATGCTGACCTGGGTGCGTTGATGGTGTCTTCGGTAGCAGCCCCCGTATTTGGATTTGGACTGGTTGCGTTTGGATTCCTGGGCATGGGTCCTGTGACGATTGCCGTCGACTCATACGGTCCGGTGACTGACAACGCGCAATCAGTATATGAACTGTCGTTGATTGAACAGGTGCCCAATGTCGAAGATGAAGTGAAAAAAGACTTCAACATCAACGTCAATTTTTTACGCGCTAAACATCTGCTTGAAGAGAACGACGGAGCTGGAAATACTTTCAAAGCGACTGCGAAACCGGTACTCATCGGAACCGCAGTCGTGGGTGCGACAACAATGATCTTTTCGATCATCATGGCGTTGACTAACGGCCTGACATCGAACACAGAAGGGTTGTCGTTGCTCCACGCTCCATTTGTGCTGGGTGTGATTACAGGTGGCGCAATTATTTACTGGTTTACTGGAGCGTCTACACAGGCGGTTACCACTGGTGCATATCGTGCCGTTGAGTTCATTAAAGCAAACATCCGCCTCGAAGGCGTTGAGAAAGCCTCAGTCACCGACAGTAAGAAGGTTGTGCAGATCTGTACGCAATATGCGCAGAAAGGCATGTTCAATATCTTCCTGACAATATTCTTCTCGACACTCGCGTTCGCTTTCGTCGAGCCATTCTTTTTCATCGGTTACCTGATCTCGATCGCGGTGTTTGGTCTGTACCAGGCGATCTACATGGCTAACGCGGGGGGCGCGTGGGACAACGCGAAGAAAGTTGTGGAAGTCGATCTGAAGATGAAGGGCACGGCATTGCATGACGCGACAGTTGTTGGCGACACTGTTGGTGATCCGTTCAAAGATACATCGTCAGTGGCGATGAATCCTGTCATTAAGTTCACTACGTTGTTTGGATTGTTGGCAGTTGAGCTCGCAGTTAGCTTGACGGCACGTAACAACGACGCGACATTGACGCACATCCTTGCATTAGTTTTCTTCCTGGTGTCAGTGTTCTTCGTTTGGCGTTCATTCCATGGAATGCGGATCGGAACTGTGGCCGTGGAGAAGAGCACGGTGGCAGTGGAGGAAGTTGTGAGCGGCGATTAAAACGTATTTAGTATTTGGAACCTGGTACTTTTAATATGTGGTTCAAGTTGAGTCAACTAATCAAAGTACAAAGCTCAAAAAACTACTATGCCGACATATTCAACATCAGAAACACTCTTAGGAACCGCTCTCGCGCCAGTTGATCTAACGCGCGCGGTTGGTTTGGTTCTTGCTTTCAGTTTGTTCAATGCGCTGGCGGCTCAGTTCTCCATCAATATCGGGCCTGTGCCAATCACTGGTCAGACTTTTGCCGTAACCTTAACTGGCGCATTGCTTGGCTCGAGGCTTGGCGCAGCTGCATTGATCGCTTATTTGATTGAAGGCGCGTCAGGTTTGCCGTTCTTTAATAACGGCCTCGGTGGTTTAGGTGTTCTGATTGGACCAACAGGAGGCTATCTTGTTTCATTTCCCGCCGCGGCGTATATCACTGGCGCCTTCGCCGAGCATGGTTGGGACAAGCGCTTTTGGTCTGCCGCATTGGCAATGTTGATTGGTTCGATCGTGATTCTGCTGACAGGCTGGTGCTGGCTAATGGTTCTGCTTCACGCGACGCCGGTTGCAGCGTTTGAGATTGGTGTAAAGAATTTCATCATCGGCGACATCGTTAAAGTGATTGCCGCCGCTGCAGTACTTCCCACCGGCTGGGCGATCCTGAATCGTAAAGCATCGGAGAAAACAGAAGACAGGAAGCCGTAAGCAGTAGGCAGTATTCAGTAACTCGTGGGCAGTAGTTTCAAACGATTGAACTACTGCCCACTGCTTTCTGCAGTCCGGTTACTGCCGACTGTTTTCTCCGACTGCTCACCGTTTCGTCTTCGCTTCTCCTCGCGCTATTCTCAGGTCTTCGATAATTCGCTCCGCAATCTTCGGCGCGGCGATGTTGCCGTCAAAAGCTGTGATCTTGCCGGTTGCCAGAACGATTCCGTTGGCCCGATTAGTTATCTGATAGGTAAATATGTAGGTGAATAGAGGCCGATCGATCTCGATCATGATGTCTGCAACATTTCGTTTTTCCCAGCCGTCGACGATTGCGAGTTGCCATAGGTCAAACTCTTCCCGTTTGCGCAGCGCATTTTGTAATTGCACGACTTCGAAGAAATCTGAGTCGGAGTTGATGTAAATAATATGCGCACGACGTAACAGGTTCTTCGGATTCAGCTCTGCAATTCGTGCCGCCTCTTCAGCCGCCGCTTTTTGTTCGGCTGCTTTCTTCAACTCCTGTGCCTTGACTTCATCTGCGACACGTTCCTCCACAGTTTGTGAAGGACGAATGGTCACGTTTATTTCCTGCGGCGTTTGTGCGCTGGCCGCGACGCTTAGTATCGAGCTAACGGCGACGAGGATGATTTGCATCGTGAGTCTCTTGGTATTCATGTGGGCTCCTGACCTGATAAACTCCAGGTTGAGTGAAATGTGATGACAGTTAGGACGGTGAGCAACCGCCATGCCCGCACTTTTCTTAACTTAAAGCGCGGTCGGGGAATGGAAACTGGCTGGAAAATGAGACAGGCGCAATTTTAGTGATGCACCTCAAGTGCTCGTGAGAGATATGCACCTTCGAAAAACGTTCAGTCCTGGAGATCTGGGAGCTGTGATTCGGCTTCACGGTGTCTTGTACGCGCAGGAGTATGCACTTGATCACACGTTCGAGGGCCATGTTGCAGCCGGCTTAGGGGAGTTTGCAAAGCAGTTCGATCCGAACAAGGATCTATTTGTCGTTGCAGAGAATGATGGGCAAATCGTGGGATCGATCGCCATCAATGGTTTGCCTGATCATACTGCTCAGATACGTTGGTTCTTGCTTCATCCGTCAACTCGCGGCGTTGGTCTCGGCAAGAGAATGCTTAACGAGGCGCTGGAATTCTGTCGCGAACGTGGTTTCACATCGGTGTCTCTTTGGACAATCAGCGAATTAAAAGCGGCTGCGCATCTTTATCGCTCGGCCGGGTTCAAGGTTACGCAAGAAAAGACCTATAACTTTTGGGGTGGAATTAGAACGGAACAGCGCTACGACTTAGATTTGCAGTCCGAACCCCTTTAATTCAGAGTTTATTCAGGCTGCCGACCTACCTCACTCGAAACCTTTCGTAAACCGAAAATCTTTCAAGTAGACTTCTTCGTACTCATTCGTTGAATTAGACTGTGTGCCCTCAGCGATGAAAACAGTCCGCGAAGAAACAATCGCTCATTACCGCATTCTGGAGCCCATCGGAGCAGGTGGCATGGGCGCGGTGTACAAAGCATACGACAAGAAACTGCATAGGGTTGTGGCGCTCAAAGTGTTGCCACCTGAATACGTCTCACAACAGGATCGGCGGCGCCGTTTTTTCCAGGAAGCACGTGCAGCATCTGCGCTCAACCATCCGCACATACTGACTGTCTATGAAGTTGGTGAAGACGATGGCAAACCTTACATTGCAATGGAATATGTCGAGGGTGAGACGCTTCGGCAGAAAATTAAGGCGCGCTCACTTTCGCTCAAGCAAACTCTCGATATCGCAATTCAAATCGCGGGCGGCCTCAGCAAGGCGCACGAGGCCGGCATCATCCATCGCGATCTGAAACCCGAGAACCTGATGATCAATCGCGATGGTTACGCCAAAATTCTCGACTTTGGTTTGGCGAAACTCATTGCACAACGTGAGCGGGCGCTCGCGGCTGACAGTGCTCAGAAGACTTTATTGCGTGTCGAAACTCAGTCCGGCACGTTGATGGGCACTGTCAATTACATGGCGCCCGAACAATTGCTTGGGAATCGTGTAGACCAACGTTGCGATGTGTTTTCGTTCGGAGTTGTGATCTGCGAAATGGTTGTTGGAGTCGCGCCCTTTGTCCATGACAACCGCGTCGACACAATGCATGCGATTCTC
>PSRF01000255.1 GCA_003175865.1 Blastocatellia bacterium | reverse complement strand
AACTGCAGCTATTCCTACAAAATCCCGCGTGTTTTCCTCACTCAAGAATTCCTCAAGGATTTCTCAAGTCGAATCAATAAGGTGTAGGTGTGTCAGCGTTCCGCTTAAACGATTGAGTCCCGAAAGGAGTTGGCTGCGATGAGGACTGTCAACAGGCCAACAAGTGGACCGGGTGCGACTAGCACGAATCTATATCTGGTGAAGGTCATTAACCTGAACCTCGGTCCGGTTCAGGTCTGGACGGCGGCAACTCCTACGGTTCGCCGCTGATTGGGTGGGGGCCGGAGCGGTTTGGGCGAAGCCGCTTTGGTCCCGCCCTTTTTTTTCAGCGAAAGAACGATGCTTCCTTTTGATCTAAGGAAGCATCGGGTTGCTTTTAGCAGGTACGCGAATGGTTCCCCAGACAAAGGTGATGGTTGCACCATTGATAGTGGGCCAGTTTGAGGTTGTCTCTGCGCACCGAACGTTGAGAATATTGCTTTTCTGGACATTTCTAGTAGAGAACCGCGAATGGTAACGACCGGATGCCACCCTCAATCGCGTTCGATAGGTATGGGAGTGTGCATCCGGTCGTTACCGCTCGCGGTTTCCTACTAGAATGTGTTTGCCGCATCATAATTGCTATTGAGTTGGTGCTTTGTATGGATTCGCAAAGATGGTTTCAGTCAGAAGCCATTACCTGTTCGCAATCCCGTTTCCGTCTCGTCAATTCTCCGACTATAATCGCCTGACAGTTGTTGTAATCCTGTAGTAGCTGTTTCATCTCATCTCTACGAGGCCCGAAACGTATACTCACAAGGATTCCAGATCACAGAAAGCGAGCAGTAATTTCCCTGAAAGCAAAAGACAAAGTCTTAATCGTTGACGACGATCTTGCTATCCGTCTGTCCCTCTCAGAAGCGCTGCGTTTGTGGCAGTTCACCGCCTTGGAGGCCGCAACAGTGTCTGAAGCGCTGACGCAATTCGAGCTGGAACAGCCCACAGCAGTACTTTTAGATATCGATCTTCCAGATGGCTCCGGTTTGGACGTCCTGCGAAGCATCAAGACACAGCAGCCTGAAGCGGTTGTCATAATGATTACTGGTAACGTGATGATCGACAACACGATTTCTGCATTGCGAGGTGGTGCTTACGATTTCATTGCGAAGCCACTAAATCTTGAAGAGCTGCGTGTGACACTGCGGAACGGAATCGAAGCGCAACAACTAAGACGTGAAGTCGATCAAGTTCGCAGAGAACGTGCAGAACTTTTCAGTTTCAATCAGATCGTAGGTCAGTCACCTGCCATGCAGAGTATGCTGAACCTCGCGGCGAAGGTCGCCGAGAGCGAAGTCTCTTCTGTTCTGTTGCAAGGTGAGTCAGGAACAGGAAAGGACCTCGTTGCAAAGGCCATCCACTATGGATCGCGCAGAGCTGAACGACCGTTCGTTGCCATCAACTGCGCCGCTTTGCCCGCGACACTCATCGAATCAGAATTGTTTGGTTACGAAAAAGGTGCGTTCACAGACGCGAAAGCCAGAAAGGAAGGACTCTTCGAACAAGCCGAGGGCGGTACGTTACTGCTCGATGAGATTGGTGAACTCGAACTGTCGCTGCAGGCGAAGTTGCTGCGCGTTCTCGAAGAAGGCGCGTTTCGTCGCGTCGGTGGTTTGAAAGACATCCCCTTGGACGTGCGAGTCATCGCGGCGTCAAATCGTGATCTCAAGACTGAAAGTGAAGGCGGCCGCTTCCGTTTGGACCTTTACTATCGTTTATCGATTATCCAAATCGACATTCCGCCGTTGCGCGCACGCGGAGACGACGTATTACTGTTGGCCCAGCACTACATCAACACCATGGGGAGCAGATTACGTTTGAAGAGAAAGATCACGAGCTTATCGCCCGACGTGGCAACCGCATTTCGTCGTTATGCGTGGCCGGGCAACGTGCGGGAGTTGCGCAACGTCATCGAACGCGCGTTGATTCTTGAAGATAGCGACCGTGTTACGATGGCATATCTGCCGCGAAGTTTAACCGGAGAAGCTAGTCCGCATGGTCAGGCAGCGGGTACTGGGGATGGTGCTAATCGTTTCGCGTTACCGCCTGAAGGGCTCAGTCTCGACGAGGTAGAAATGTCGTTTGTAAAACAAGCAATCGATCGTAGTGAGGGAAACCAAACACGAGCGGCTGAATTATTGGGCATCTCACGTGACCAATTGAGATATCGACTCAAGAAGCTCGAAGGCACCGAAAAAGTAGCATCTGAATCGGCTCCTTAATCATGAAAGTAGACATTCCTCTCAGGCGCGACGCCGATCTCACAACCCAGGAAGCTCTCGATCGTTCGCTAAAAGAACTGGCTGACATCAAGTTTGCTCTTGATGAATCGGCGATTGTTGCTATCACCGATCAACGCGGCATCATTAACTACGCAAACGACAAGTTCTGCCAGATTTCAAAATACACGCGGCAAGAGTTGCTTGGTCAGGATCACCGCATTATCAACTCTGGCTATCACCCAAAAGAGTTCATCAAAAATCTTTGGACCACGATTGCAAGTGGCAAGGTGTGGCGCGGGGAAATCAAGAACCGGGCAAAGGATGGAAGCTTCTACTGGGTGGATACAACGATTGTTCCGTTTCTGAACGAGGAAGGGAAACCTTATCAGTACATCGCCATCCGTTACGACATCACAGAACGTAAAGCCGCCGAACAACAGGTAAGTCAACAGGCCGCACTTCTGGAGAAGGCCCAGGACGCGATCATGGTGCGGAGTCTAGATCAGACAATCGAGTTCTGGAACAAGGGTGCGGAG
This sequence comes from Blastocatellia bacterium, assembly GCA_003175865.1. GTDB lineage: Bacteria > Acidobacteriota > Blastocatellia > Pyrinomonadales > Pyrinomonadaceae > PSRF01. Next base: position 2,275 of record PSRF01000255.1, on the reverse strand, counting down.
CGAATGTACGGCTGGACCAGCGATGAAGCTGTCGGTAAAGACGCAAGAGAGTTGTTGTTCAGACAAGTTCCTCCAATTTATGAAGCCGCACGACAGCTAGTGCTTGAGAAGGGTGAGTGGAGTGGCGAGATTCGACAGATACGTCGAGACGGTTCGGAAATCATTTGCGAGTGTAGATGGTCGCTCGTGCGCGACGAACATGGAAAACCCTCGTCAATTCTCATCATCAACACCGACGTAACCGAACGGAAGAGAATTGAGACGCAATTTCTACGTGCTCAACGCATGGAGTCGATCGGTACGCTCGCAGGCGGAATTGCACACGATCTAAACAATGTGCTGGCTCCGATTCTTTTGTCAGTACAGATGTTGAAGATGAAAGCCAGAGACGAAAGCAGTCGTCAGTTGCTTGAGCTGCTCGAAACAAACGCAGAGCGTGGCGGCAATATGATCAGGCAGGTTTTGTCGTTTGCTCGCGGTCTCGAAGGTGAGCGCGTCACACTTCAGCCAAAGCATATAGTAAAAGAGGTCGTCAAGATCATGTCGGAAACACTACCGAAGTCCATCGAGTTAGTGTTTCAAATACCCCCGGATCTCTGGCTTATCTCCGCTGATGCCACTCAAGTGCACCAGGTCTTATTGAACTTATGCGTGAACGCACGTGACGCGATGCCGAGTGGCGGTAATCTCTCTTTGAAAGTGGAAAATGTGTACGTGGATGAAAACTACGCTCGTATGCATCTTGAAGCGAAGCCTGGCAGATTTGTTGTGTTAATAGTTGCTGATACAGGCACAGGCATGTCACCTGAAGTGATGGGTCGCATATTCGAACCGTTCTTCACAACGAAAGACATGACGAAAGGGACAGGTCTCGGACTTTCAACTGTCCTGACGATAGTTAAGAGTCACGGCGGCTTTGTGAATGTTTACAGCGAACTGGGCAAAGGCAGCCAGTTTGCTATCTACTTCCCGGCGCTGCAATCTGAAGAAGAGACCGGAATCATTCCACCGCGAACGGATTTACCGACTGGTCATGGGGAGTTGATTCTGGTTATCGACGACGAAGAAACCATTCGACAGATCACCGCCAGCACGTTGGAAGCTTTCGGTTACCGTGTGCTTACTGCAGCTGATGGCACTGAAGCTGTCGCGCTATATGCTGAACATCGAGACAACATTGCCGCTGTATTGACAGATATGCTCATGCCATTCATGGATGGTCCAGCCACAATTCGCGCGCTGCTAAAGATGGATCCGACAGTCAAGATCATCGCAGCCAGCGGATTAACTGCTGGCCAAAGGGCAGGGGAGGCAGCTCTGGAAGGCGTGAAGATATTCCTCAGTAAGCCGTACACCGCTGAAAAGCTGTTAAAGGCGCTAGGAGAAGTTTTGTCTGGGAAGTAGTCACGTAGAGAACCGAGAGCGATAGCGACCGGATACGAAAATCAACATAACACTTCCCGATATGCGGTCGCTACCGTTCTCGGTTCTCCATATTGCAGATTCACTCACCCACTGCAGTCACTCGCTCAATCTTAATTGCAAAGACAATAATCGGGGGCGTATCAATGTCCGTCGCGATTGCTGCCTCTACAGGGGTGAGTCTTGGAAATCTCAGCAACAATTGTCCAAGTATCTGTTCTCTCATCGAGGGTTCTGTAATCTCTTCAAATTCACCAAAGCCAATCACGCTGCGCCATTCGAAGTCGCTATTGATTTCATCAGCCTGTAGACAAGCACGTGGATTAAGTCTCAAAGCATCTACTTTCAATCCGGGCAAAGAGTGTGAATAAGCTCGACCGTCTTTCATGAAGTAGTTGATAGGTACGATGTATGGATCACCATTGACGATGCAACCGAGCCTCGCGACTTTGCCTCGTTCCAACATTGCACGCGCTTCTGATTCGGGAAGTTGAATAACCATCGAAGTGTTCCCACCTTGATTGTGCTTAGACTTCGGCACAGCAATAAGTTGCAAGACATATGCCCTCCGGCGACGATAGTTTTCGAATAGTGGTCCATTTGCGGATCAGCGGTTTACGGAGTGTTGCAAACTGTACAGGCTGAGCTTGAACTCTGAGCAAGGTTTCATTGCGTAACCTTGCACAGAACATGGGGGAAAAAGCGCAAGCCTCAGAGTTACTAGCAACTAGATTTCAGACAGATCACAGTTCCGGGAGGGCATAGTTGTTGCGGCATTCAAAATGAAATGTGGCGAAGCTAAGAAACTCAGAGCAGTAGCGACGGGTAGCTACCACTCAATTACTTTTCATTT
>PSRF01000422.1 GCA_003175865.1 Blastocatellia bacterium | reverse complement strand
CGCCCTTCCTTACTGCAATTCTTCACTGAGATCTTTACTCAGGACGCCTCGTCGATTTCTTTTACCGCCCGCAACCCTGACGTTAAAGCGCCTTGCATCCAGGACGACCAAAGCGAGAGATGTTCACCCGCAAAGTGAATTTTGCCGTCAGCCGATGTTGCGTTAATAAACTCTCTAACATTAACAAACGACCATGCTCCGCGCGACCATTCGTCGTCCATCCAGTATTTCGAAGTGCCACCCTCAAAGCGCTCGCGCAATCCGGGAAACATCTCATCGAGCTGAGTAAGTGTCGTCGAAATTCGTTCACTCTCTTTCATTTCACCAACTCGTTCTGCCTCGCCCGGTCGTGCATAAGTCATCAAGATGCCGCGTGGTCCAGGTTGGCTCCACGTTGGTTGCCATATCTCAACAGCACGATTCGTAAACGCAAAGCCATTCAAGCCCTTGTCTTCCCAAAAACGATTTCGCGTTTGCAGATACACTCTCGAGACTGCCGCGTACTGCGCGCCCTTAATGATTGAAAGTTTTCGATCCGAAAAGTCCGACGGTAGTTCAATATTCCGCAAAACTGAAAATGGAATAGTGCATAGAACACGATCAGCGATGATTGTTTCGGGAGATCCGCCGTGTAGAACTGTGACGCGTGGTCCCTTCACGTCCTGTTGAATTTTCACAACTGGTGTGTTGTAGCGAATCTTGTTGGAGAGTCTTTGGGCGAACGCTTTGGGCAACAGGTCTGTGCCGCCCTTAATTTTGTGCCAGCGAGCCGGATCACCGCCCATCTCGCCGCCAAAATTTTGGCCGAGAGCCGCGGTGAATCCTTCAGGCGGCGCTTCCTGTCGTGAACCACTGTCGAACCGCAAAACATTAAAACGCGTTGGATACATCGGTTCGAGAGGTACGTCGAAGAGCTTCACATACTTCAACGTTAGATCGTGATTATCAGGGATACGGGCTGCGCCAGCCTCGGCATAAAGTCCATCAGAGAAAGGTTCGCGCAACGTGTGGACGCGACCGCCCGGACGCATGCGTGCCTCGACAATGGTGACGTCATGTCCTAACTGCAAGAGTTCGTAACCTGCAACCAACCCAGCCATTCCGGCCCCGAGAATCAAGACTTTTTTCGCCGGGGCTCTCGTGATAATCGTCGCGGCGTTTCCGACCAGGTTTGGCTTTAGCAAACTTGCGCCGGCAACCGCAGCCGCGCTGTGTTTCAGAAACTGTCGACGATTGATAGGCAAGGCTCACCTCCGATGTCTGCGAGGTTTCGTTGTCTTGTTTTCAGACTTCTTTGTCGGAACTGTACGTTGTGGCGTCGCTGAAGGTTGCGTTGTTGCCGTTTCCGCTGGTTTCGCTGGCATATCGTTCGTGGCAAATCGCGGCAGCAAGTTATCTCGAATTGCCAGTTCGTAAGCGGACCAGGCAACAACCATCGCATCCTTTTTTACGTCATCTTCAAGAATGCGTTCGTAAGTGTCGAGATTCGTGTGCCATGTATTGCTGTTGTATTCGATTGGATCCTGGCCCATGCCAATCCCTGGCAAACCAGCCTGGCTGAACGAAGTGTTGTCAGAGCCGCCCAGGTTTCTACTCTTCGTTGCCACCGCACCAACGACGCCATCAGCTTTGAATGGCTCGAGAATCTCGCGCATGATGGCTGCTGCTTCAGGTGGACCAAACACGCCCGCGCCGCGCACAAGGCCAGTACCTGAATCGATGTTGAAGTAACCACCGAACTTCTCGTAATCAGCTTTGGGCGATTCGAATGATCCAAAGTGTTGTTTGACGTAAACCTGTGAGCCGAGTAGCCCCTCCTCTTCTCCACTCCACAACGCCACTCTTATCGTGCGACGTGGTTTCACACCAAGTCCCTGGAGGATTCGGGCAGCCTCCATCATGATCGCGCAACCAATTGCATTGTCAGTTGCGCCAGTTGCAGCGTGCCATGAATCGAGATGACCACCTAACATAATCACTTCGTCAGTTTTGTCCGTTCCCGGAATTTCAGCAACTGTGTTGTACGAAGTCGTTCCTTCAGGGTAGACGCGGTTTACGATATTGAACTCCAAAACAACGTCGGTGCCGTCGGCGAGAATACGCGTGATACGACCATAGTCTTCATTACTCATGACCACCGTGGGCACAGCTTTGTTGACGTCGAACGTGCGATTGTTGAAAGCGCGTATCTGACGAAACTCGCGTCCAGCGTCGTTGACTCTCACCAGCGCACCGTTATCTCTGAGAAACAGGTCGAGTTGTTCAGCGATTTGGGCATTGGTCAGAGGTTTCGGCGCATTTGGATCAGGAGTTGGTGTTGGCGATGGAGTCGGAAAAGCAAACGGACGTGCGTTTGGACCAAAGCGTTGTTGTACCTGTTCCTCTGTGTTTCGTTTCGGTGGTGGATTTAAGTTAATTGGAACTATAGTGTGTTTTCCTACGAGAACGATTCGACCACGCACGCGTGATTTTTGCGCATTGAAGAAATCTGTCAGTTGTTGTTGACTCGGTCGATCTGGTAAGACGATCTGAAGGGCTTTTGCCTGAACTGTGCCCTTGGTGCTGGGTGTCCAGGAAAGAACTTCGCAAACAAGCGGATCTTTGACTGGCGAAATTATGTGTGCGGTAAGTCGTTCGTTCAGCCATCCAGGATGTCCGAAGTCCCAGGGTTCAAGATGTGCGTTTGACAAACCCCATGCCGTCATCTGTTTCACTGCCCAATCGGCCGCTGCTTTGTGATTTGGTGAGCCGGTCAGTCGCGGACCGTAGACGTCGGTGAGCATGTGCATCGTTTTCATGATTTGCGAACGGTCCATCGCTTCTTTGCGAATGCGAGCGAGCAGATCACCTCCGCCGTTTTGAGCAAGGATCGGTGCGCAGAAAAGCGAGAGAACTAGAGAAAGAGCAATAACTCTTCGGTTAGGCATCAACTTTGGCTCCGAGAATACTGGTGTGTTTGCTGAACGAGGGCGATTATACATGGCGCATCGGGCAACCGTAGAGGGCGTCCTTTGCAACACTAGGTAAAGGGTTCTAGAATCGTCACCAAGATTGACATCAATTGTTCGGGGGAGCCGCAAGGCTGAGAGTCGAATCATTGTTAATGTTTCGAGACCCCTTGAACCTGATACGGTTAGCACCGTCGAAGGGAGACACAGCCAAACGACCGTTCCAACTCGCATCAGCTGGAACGGTTTTGTTTTGTGATGAAACTTGGAGGTTTTGGAATGAGCAGCGCTGTTCAAATGAACGACGCCCAAACCGATGGGCAACTACCAAACTCACGTCGCGTCTATATCGACGGCCAACGATCAGGTCTGCGCGTTCCGTTTCGTGAGATCGAACAGACGCCAACGCGAAATTTTGATGGAGGGTTAATTGAAAACCCGCCGGTTCGCGTTTACGACACGAGCGGACCGTGGGGTGATCCGACAGCAGATTGTGAGGTCAGTAAAGGACTGGCTGCGGTGCGACGCGATTGGATTCTTGGTCGTGGAGACGTTGAAGAGTACGAGGGTCGAGTGACGCAACCGATTGATGATGGTTATCTAACGTTTGACGCTGTAAATCGTGCTCGTGTGAAAGACGTTGGAAAGCTTGAAGAGTTTCCGGCACTCAAGAGATCTCCTCTTCGGGCCAAGAGCGGTGCGAACGTAACGCAGCTTCATTACGCAAGGCGCGGCATCATCACTCCGGAGATGGAGTTCATCGCGATTAGGGAAAACCTCGGAAGAACTGAGCACCGGAGTCTATCTGCCGATACTCCTCGCGATTCACTACACCATCAACATCGTGGTCAGTCGTTCGGTGCTGCAATCCCTTCATACGTCACGCCTGAGTTTGTCCGAGAAGAGGTTGCACGTGGCCGCGCAATTATCCCAGCAAATATCAATCATCCTGAGTCCGAACCAATGATCATCGGTCGGAATTTCCTCGTGAAGATCAATGCGAACATCGGTAACTCCGCAGTGGCGTCTTCAATCGACGAAGAAGTCGATAAGATGCGTTGGTCAATTCGCTGTGGATCCGACACAGTGATGGATCTTTCGACGGGAAAAAATATTCACGCAACGCGCGAATGGATTATTCGCAATTCACCGGTGCCGATTGGAACAGTCCCAATTTATCAAGCGCTTGAGAAGGTCGGCGGAAAGGCGGAAGAGTTAACATGGGAGATCTTTCGCGACACCTTGATCGAACAAGCAGAACAAGGTGTCGACTACTTCACAATTCATGCCGGAGTGCGACTGCCGTATATTCCGCTAACCGCAAAACGTACGACTGGAATCGTGAGTCGCGGTGGATCAATCCTGGCCAAATGGTGTCTGGCACATCACGAGGAGAGCTTTCTTTACACGCGCTTCCGAGAGATTTGCGAAATCATGGCCGCGTATGACGTTTCGTTTTCGTTAGGCGATGGTTTGCGTCCGGGTTCAATTGCAGATGCAAACGACGAAGCGCAGTTTGCTGAACTTGAGACGTTGGGTGAGCTGACGAAGATTGCGTGGGAATACGACTGTCAAGTGATGATTGAGGGTCCAGGGCACGTACCGATGCACTTAATCAAAGAGAACATGGACAAGCAACTCGAGACTTGTCACGAAGCCCCGTTCTATACGCTTGGTCCTTTGACGACTGACATCGCTCCTGGTTACGACCACATCACTTCTGCAATTGGTGCGGCGATGATTGGTTGGTTTGGGACAGCGATGCTTTGTTATGTGACGCCGAAAGAACATCTGGGCTTACCGAACAAAAAGGATGTGAAAGACGGCGTGATTGCATACAAGCTCGCGGCGCACGCCGCCGATCTGGCGAAGGGACATCCGGGTGCACAGTACCGCGACAATGCGTTGTCGAAAGCGCGTTTTGAGTTCCGTTGGGAGGACCAATTCAATCTGTCTTTAGATCCTGAAGTCGCGCGGGAATATCACGATGAGACGTTGCCACAGGAGGGTGCGAAGCTGGCGCACTTCTGTTCGATGTGTGGTCCACATTTTTGTTCGATGAAAATTACACAGGATGTCCGTGAGTATGCTGCACAGAAACAGATTGATGAACAAGCAGCGTTGGAGATCGGCATGAAAGAGAAAGCCGAGGAGTTTGTCGCTGCAGGCAGTGAAGTCTACGTCGAGTCAAAAGCCTAATGACATGACTTCAAGACTTACAAGATGAAGATGCAAAGGAAAGGCTGACATCGGTACGGAGGATAAGCTCTTAACAGTTAAAGCGAAATCTTGTAAATTCTGCTTGTCCTGTCAAACTAGATTCTCTTCTCACCGGAGGATGAAATGGAAATCAATGACCTCACGCATACAATCTTGGCTGCGCATACAAGGTTCACAACGTCCTTGGCTTTGGTTTTTCTGGAACGCGTGTATGAAAACGCGTTGCAGATTGAACTCCAGAAGCTCGGTATAACCGTCTTACAACAACAGGAACTGAAGGTGTGGTATGAAGGTCAGATTGTTGGAGACTACAAACCAGATCTCTGGATTCCTGAGAAGCTCATCATCGAAATTAAGTCTGTCCAAAACCTCGCAAAAGAACATGAAGTGAAGTTGATTCATTATCTTGCCGCCACAAAAATCGACGATGGCCTTTTGATCAACTTTGGCCAGTCGGTTCAGGTGAAACGCAAGTTTCGCGAGTACAAACCGAAGGGCAAGCTATTGGACGTGATTAGATAACGGACCTTTGCTAAAACTCCATTCTCAAACCAACGCGTACTTGTCTTGGTCGCATTGTGCGTGTTGCAATGAGAAACGAATTTATAAACGCTTGCCGTTGCTCTTCTGTAGCGGTCGGTGACAATGCGTTGAAGTTGATGAACTCTGATCCAAAACTGAACACCGTTTTGTTCAGCACATTATCAAACTCCACTAGCAGGCGTAGCTTCACCTTTTCACCCAACCGAAACTCCCTTATCGCATTCAAATCAAAACTAAACAATTGCGGTCCGCGTCCGGCATTTCGCGGCAGATTGCCAGTCGAACCAATCGACGGCAAAGAGAACTGATCCAAAACGTGCCCGTCGAGCGTTTTGCCCGGTTCCTTCCATCGCAGCCACCGAAGGTCTCCACTGAAGTTCGGACGATCATTGCCAACATCGTCAAGGTTGCGATCAACTCCTCCAACCGAAATGTTGAACGGAGCACCTGACGCAATTCGAATGAAAGGTGACAACTCGACTGCGCCTAGCCAACTGGGTAATGCCATCACTCCTGACAAAACAAAACGGTGTCGCCTGTCGAGTAAACTTCGCGAACGTTCACCGCGAAAGTTTCCTGGCGTCAATGCGTCGGACGTATTGACGACACCGTCGTCGATTAAAGACGAGTATGTATAGCCCGCGCGAAAGGTAAAACTGAGCCGCCCTTCTGCGTCGGAGACGATTTGCTTTCTTACCTCAACTGTCAGTCCTTTATAGAAGCTATTACCTGCGGAAATCAGGCGCTCGACTTCAGCACTGGACGGATTGGGTCGCAAGTCATTTAACGCAGCTAGCGCAACGTCCAAGGCTATTGATGATGTGACGCTGTTTAGATTAATCACAGAAACAGGAACACCAAATTCCACCACACGATTGATCGTGTTTGACTTGTTATTACCCACCACAAATCTCACGAGTTCGCCTGCCGTCGATGCCGAATACAAACGCCGCAAACCTGTTGCTGGGTTGATGAAATTTGTGAAGTCCCGCGATGCGAGGTAGTCAGTGAAGTTCTTATGTCCGGCTGGAAGTCGCGGTGCGTTTTCGTTGTACTCGCGCCACAGATGTACACCTCGCGCGAAGCTGAGATTGGTTTCAAACAGATAGCCACCACCCAAGTCCCGTTCTAAGCCGAAGTTGAGTTGATAACTTTCAGGAATGCGCAACGCGGGATCGAGCCGACGAGAAAAGTTTGTGTTTATTGAACCGAACTCTCGAACGAGTGAAGAGGTCCCCGACAACGTTTCAGGAAAGCGAATGTTAGTGGAGATAAACGCCCGACGTTGATCTGCGGACATAAGCTTGCCAGTAGACGGATCACGCAGCGCGTTTGTATCGAAGAAGAGTTGCTGACT
>PSRF01000004.1 GCA_003175865.1 Blastocatellia bacterium | reverse complement strand
GATCTCAGATCTCAGATCTCAGATCTCAGATCTCAGAAAGGCGAGCAAACGCTTTTTAGGTCTAACGACGTGACCCAAACTTTGGAAGCTGAATGACAGCTACTACCCGTCACTAGTGCTCTGGGATCTAATTGAGGGCTTACAAGTACTCATCTAATAACCCTAGTCGTCTAAGACAACATATGATCGTCAAGCTAGTTGCACTAATCGCTGTCCTGCTAATCATCTCTTCAGTCACCATCAGCCAAAAAAACACCCCTGTGACTACTTCCACCGAAAACAGACCGCGCGTACGCGACGTTGGAATCAAAGTCGGCATTCTTCCACCCGGTCCGCTCAACACAATCACCGACGTCAACGGTGTGCTTGTTGGACACACAACGATTATCCGCGGAGACAACATTCGAACTGGCGTCACCGCTATCTTGCCTCACGCCGGAAATCTGTTCCGTGAGAAAGTGCCGGGAGCAATTTTTGTTGGTAATGGGTTTGGCAAGTTGATGGGTTCAACCCAGGTCAACGAACTTGGCGAGATTGAAACACCGATTCTCTTAACGTCAACATTGAGCGTACCGCAGGTCGGCGACGCAGTGCTCAGCTACATGCTTTCGTTACCAGGCAATGAGGACGTGCAGTCAGTCAATGCTGTAGTCGCTGAAACGAATGACGGTTATTTAAATGACATTCGCGGGCGTCACGTCACTCAGGAAGATGTCGCCTCCGCAATTAAGAACGCGCACACCGGCCCTGTCGAAGAAGGGTGTGTAGGCGCTGGTACAGGTACAGTCGCGTTTGGATTCAAGGGAGGAATAGGCACTTCATCAAGGAAGTTACCTGCAAGCCTTGGCGGTTACACGGTCGGAGTCCTGGTACAGTCAAACTTTGGCGGCATACTCACAATCAACGGCGCACCAGTCGGTCAGGAGCTCGGTCGTTATTATTTGCAAAACGAACTCGCGCCCAATCCACCAACAAACAATCCGGACGGGTCGATCATCATCATTGTCGCTACCGACGCGCCGGTCGACGCCCGCAATCTCGAGCGAATGGCCGCCAGAGGGATCATGGGCCTCGCCAGGACGGGCGCAGCAGGCAGCAATGGCAGTGGCGATTATGTAATCGCTTTCTCAACGGCTGTTGAGAATCGAATTCGTCCCGCGACTCAAGCCAACCGAAATGGTTCGCGAGACATAAAATCAGTTCACAACGATTCCATGTCACCTTTATTTCTCGGGGTCATCGAGTCGACCGAGGAAGCAATTTACAACTCATTGTTCCGCTCCAAGACTACAACCAGCAAGGGTCACACGGTCGAGGCGCTACCATTGGACCGTACTCTAGAAATTCTTCGCAAACATGGATTGCTGAGGGTGGACCGTTGACGCTGTATCACAACAACTTCACGGTGGTCTAACCTTTTCATACTCAACCGATAAGTTGTTTGACACTCGTGCTACCGCTGCATAGAATCGCGGCATTCCCCCGCACAATCTGATAACAGGAGCTGAAAGAGTGAAACTAAACGTTCGTGTAAATCGCAAACGACCGGAGTCGATGACTCGACAGATAAGAGAACAACTCAATGCGTTGATTGAGGCAGGAGACCTGGCGGTAGGAACTCTTCTTCCGAGTGAACGCGAGTTGGCCAACTCGCTCAAGGTGGCACGGAATGTCGTTCGTGGGGCTTACGAGCAGTTGATGGATGCGGGCAAAATCCGTAGCGAAGGTCGAAAGGGTCGAAGCGTTAGGTCATCAAATAACGCGAGGAAGAGGACATCGAGTAAGACTTCGAAAAGCAGCAAGGCGCGGAAGAAGTAATCGTCGGACGGGAAGCTAAGACAGGGGTTCCCCCTTAGCGAACACAATCCTGAACGCTGAAAAGCCACGGTTCTATTCGCCCACGGGACTTTCCTTGCCCAACGCCAGAATTTCATTTCTGATCGCCTTTCGCTCCGCAATCAGTCGAATGAAGAACCTTCTTCGCGTCAGGAAGTAGGTTAACACTCGTAGTCCCCCCAAAGACTGATCAAGTTCTTCGAAGAACAACACAGCGATATATCCGCAAACCGGCAGCACAAACAATGCCACTGTCCCCGGGATCAATCCAAACAAAAAATAGACAAGTAGTGCAGCTAACACCCAGGTGATCGGAAACAAAAGCATGGCCGACATGATCTTTATTGTCGATATCATGTCTTCAGAGTCTCTCGACAACCGCGTAGCTAGATAACCTCCGAGACGATAGGCGGGAAAGTGAACCAAAGTGCCGATTATCGCTGGTCCCAGCATCAGCATAAATAGCAACGTGCGTCTCACGATGGCAGCAAAGACATCAAAGGTTGATTTTGGCGCCGCAAGTTCGTCCGGCTCGACATTCGATTGTCGAAGCTCCTCTTCGAAACGAATCATTCTCACTTCTAACTTGCGCAGCCGTTCCGGCTGTTGCGACTGCAATGTTGAGTAGGCTTTAACAAAACGTTGTTGCAGTAATAACTCATCGGCCAGACTATCGCTCATACCGCTCTCCTCGTCTGAAGAAAAGATCCGTTCCGCACGAGAAATGGTTATTAGTTGTTCTTCGTGTTGTGCATCGAGAATTACTTCTCGTAGAGATAATTCGATCTTGGCGGACAACTCCTTCGCAGCATCGCGTGGCACCGAACCGTCTGGTTCCAACTTAACCGGTTCAACACCAATCGGTTTACCAAAATAGAGCAGCGCCGAACTTCGAAAGTGCGTCTTCGAAGTGTAATAGAGACCCGCAGGCACAATCTTCAAGTCCGAAACTTCGTGAGTCGACACCGCAGCTAGCGAGATGCGAGCAGCTCCAGTCTTAATCGGTTTGAGACCCGGCGCATCGTGTGACACTCCTTCGGGACAGATTCCGATAGTTCCACCCCGCGCCAACAGCTTTCGCGCTGCAATGAATGTTTCTTCGTTCTTTGATACGTCTTCACCTTCGTCCTGCCGACGATAAACCGGCAATGAGTCCATGGCACGCACGAAGAACCCAAGGACTGGCATGCGGAATAACGGAGCCTTTGCTAAAAACGAAACACGACGAGGCGCCAGACAAAGAAGAAAGACGGGATCGACAAGGGCGTTGGGGTGGTTAAGCACGAAAATGACCGGCGATTCGAGTGAAACATTCTCGAGACCGACAATCTCAATTTGTTTGAAGTAGATGCGCAGCGCAAATCTCACGACCGCCACAATGATTCGTCGGATCATTGGATGTAATTTCCGACGGAGGCTCGAGAAATGTCAACGTAGTTTCTATGTGCTTCTCTATGTGCTCCGTGTCTCCGCGGTTAGTTTTAGTTCACGACCATGACACAGAGGCCACGGAGTTAATACCGAGAGACCTTGACTCACGTGCGCTTGATTCGGTTTGGTGTAATAATGCAAATGCTTTCCCAAACACTCAAAATTGTTTTATTCGAGGACTTTTTATGAAGCGAAGTATCGTTCTGGTGGCTATTTGTTTGCTCGGCATTACCTCAATTATTGCACAAGATCGTGGTTACACTGTCGAAGATCTAATGAAGGTCAGACGAGTCGCGGATCCTCAAGTCTCACCTGATGGTCAGAACCTCGCACTCACCATCGGAGACGTCAACCTGGACGCCAACCGAGTTGTCAATCAGATTTACGTTGTCGCAATGAAAGGAGGCACTCCAAAAAGGTTGACCGATGGCGACCATTCAGCAACGTCTCCGCGCTGGTCACCCGACGGAAAGAGGCTCGCCTACACGACGAGCAACCAAATCTGGGTGATGGACAGTAACGGCGAAAACAAAATTCAGTTAACGAAAATTTCTACTGGCGCGTCTGCACCCGTTTGGTCTCCTGATGGGAATTGGATTGCATTCACGTCAGACGTCTATCCTGACTGTAACGACGATGATTGCAACAAAAAAAAGGATGAAGCGGCAGAAAAAAGCAAAGTCAAAGCGCATGTTACTACTCGTCTTCTGTTCCGACATTGGAATGAATGGCGCGACGTGAAGCGAACTCACGTCTTTGTCGCTGCAACAACAACAGGCGCTGCACGCGATATCACACCGGGTGATTTCGACTCACCACCCTACGGCGCAGCAACGGGTGTCGATTACGCCTTCTCTCCTGACTCGCGTGAAATTGCGTACCTTGGGAACCCAGACAAAGTGGAAGCCACGTCGACCAACAGCGACATCTACATCACTTCAGTTTCGGGATCACAGGCGAAGAACATCACAATAAACAACGGAGGATATGACGTTGGACCGGTCTACACGAAAGACGGCAAATACATCATTTACCGTTCGCAGGCTACTCCTGGTTTTGAAGCTGATCGCTGGCGCGTAATCGCGTACAACCGGGCGACCGGAACAAGTACAGAGCTAACAAGAGGCTTCGACCAGCAGGTTGAAGAGATCACGTTAGCTCCCGATGGCAACTATGTGTACTTCACTGCAGGCGAACGAGGAAGGGCTCCGATTTTTCGTGTACCAGTCGGCGGTGGAGTACCACAGAAACTGCTTGGCAACTTGTTTGCGAGTGGTTTGCAAATCACCTCGGACGGCAAGAAGCTGGTTTTCTTATCCAGTTCGATTGCTTCTCCCGCGGAAGTGTACAGCGCAAATCTCGACGGAACTGGCTTAACGGCAGTAACAACTATCAATAATGATCTGATCGCTCAGTCGAGACTAAGTAAGGCGGAAGACATCGAATGGACCGGCGCCCTCGGAACTAAGATTCATGGATTTATCGTCAAGCCCTCGGATTTCGATCCAAACAAAAAATATCCGCTGGTTGTTTTGATTCATGGTGGACCGCAAAGCGCATGGAACGATAACTGGGGGTATCGCTGGAATCCGGAAGTGTTCGCGAATGCGGGATATGTTGTCTTTGCACCGAACCCACGTGGTTCAACCGGCTACGGTCAAAAATTTGTGAACGATATCAGCGGTGACTGGGGTGGCAAACCTTACGTCGACATCATGAATGGCGTTGCGGATGTGTTGGGCCGAAGTCCATACATCGATCGCACGCGCATCGGCGCAGCGGGCGCAAGCTATGGCGGCTATATGATTGATTGGATTGAAGGACACAACAACGATCCGCGCTTCACCTTCAAGGTACTTGTGTCGCACGATGGCGTCTACAACCTGACAAGCATGTACGGAGCTACTGAGGAGCTTTGGTTTCCAGAGTGGGAATTCAAGGGAACGCCGTGGACCAATTCAGCGATGTATGAACGTTGGTCGCCACACAAATTCGTCGACAATTTCAAAACGCCTATGCTGGTAATTCACAGTGAGCTGGATTACCGGGTGCCATTTGGTGAAGGCCTGCAATTGTTCACAGCACTGCAGAGAAAAGGTATCGACTCGAAAATGCTGATGTTTCCTGATGAAGGTCATTGGGTCTTAAAACCACAGAACTCGCAGTTCTGGTATCACACTGTGCTGGATTGGTTAGGTAAATATCTGAAGTAATTGTTTTGGAGTGCGCTGACTCCGTCAGCGCTTTTGTCCGTTTTATGTTAATGCAGCTCAGTGAAAAAGCGCCGACAGAGTCGGCTAAAGCCGCAGAACTCGCAGTTCTGGTATCACACCGTGCTGGATTGGTTAGGTACTTATCTGAAGTAATTGTTTTGGAGTGCGCTGACTCCGTCAGTGCTTTTGTCCGTTTTATGTTAATGCAGCTCAAT
>PSRF01000029.1 GCA_003175865.1 Blastocatellia bacterium | reverse complement strand
AAGATTCTCTTCATTTACGGGCCCATGTTCGTCCACAAATGACCGGCCTCACGAGTGCCGGTTTCACTACTCCACGCACTCAATCCCACTGTGTTACATTAGGAAAAATCCTGTTGATGGAGTCCTTGCTTGTCAGACGACTTACTTAAATGGCGCAGTGAATTCCCGATTCTGGAAAAGACAGTCTATCTAATCTCGCACAGCCTTGGTGCAATGCCCCGCGCAACATATCAAAGCCTGCATGAGTATGCCGAAATGTGGGCAACGCGCGGAGTTCGAGCGTGGGCTGAAGGTTGGTGGGAAATGCCTGTCACGCTCGGGGATGAAGTCGGCAAAATAATCGGCGCCGATCCGGATTCGGTTGTAATGCACCAGAACGTTTCAATTTGTCAGTCACTAATTCTGTCGTGCTTCGAACCAACGCCACAACGAAACAAGATCGTCTATTCAGAATTGAACTTTCCGTCGGTCATGTACGTGTACGAGGCTCATGCGCGAGAAGGCAAGCTTCGTATTGAAACAGTAGAGTCAGAAGACGGAGTCACTGTACCGCTCGAGAAATTGCTCGCAGCCATCGATGAACAGACACTCCTCGTACCGATCTCGCACGTGCTCTTCAAGAGTGCCTTCCTTCAGAATGCGAAAGCCATTATCGATCGAGCACACGAGGTCGGAGCAATGGTCGTGCTCGATACGTACCAATCTGCCGGGACTGTTCCATTCAGCGTGAAAGAGTTGAATACGGATTTCGCAACTGGCGGATCAGTGAAATGGCTGTGTGGTGGACCAGGCGCCGGCTATCTTTATGTGCGACCCGATCTCCAATCGAAATTAGAACCCAAGACAACTGGATGGATGGCCCATGAACAGCCATTCGCGTTCGAAACGGAGTTGCGGTACGCGCCAAACATCACCCGATTTCTACACGGTTCACCAGCAATTCCTGCTCTTTACGGAGCGCTGGCCGGATATCGCATCATCAACGAAATCGGAGTAAGGCGTATTCGCGAAAAAAGTATTCGGCAAACAGACTATTTAATTAGTCTTGCGGAAGAAGCTGGTTTCCGGGTGACGAGTCCGAAAGACCCTACAAAACGCGGGGGAACAATCACAATCGGGCATCCTCACGCCGCAGCGATAACCAAAGAGCTGGTGCGTCGGGAGTTTGTTATCGACTATCGTCCCGGTGCAGGCATGCGAGTGTCACCACACTTCTACACCACTGATGAAGAACTAGAGTTGGTTGTTCGCGAGATGAAGTCAATTAGAGATGCCGGCGCATATCAACAGCATGAATTAGCCGGAGCAGCCTTTTAAACAGTCAGTGGTAGCGAAAAAATATGTCAGGCGATTACGGAAAGAATCCACCGCTTTCATACAACAGTTATCTACGTGTCCAGGACCTGATCAATCTTCAGGATTGTCGCTCCGATCCTGCACATCACGATGAATTACTTTTCATCACTGTCCACCAGGCGTATGAATTGTGGTTCAAACAAGTGCTTCACGAGCTGGACGCAGCAATAATCTTCTTGACCAACGATAAAGTATCATCCGCCACTCGTGCAGTTCATCGAATCGTAGAGATCGAGAAGTTGCTGGTTAACCAGATTCATATTCTGGAAACCATGACCCCGATAAGTTTCCTTGCTTTTCGTGACGAACTGAACCCGGCCAGTGGTTTCCAATCAATGCAGTTTAGAGAAATAGAGTTTTCCTCAGGATTGAAGGATGAAAGTATACTGGGTGAGTTTGGGAGTGATCCTTTCGCCCACGACCGCCTGTCACGTCGTTTCACTTCTCCAACGCTTGCCGACGCATTTTTCGCCCTACTTGAACGCCGAGGCCTAACAGTTATCGGAACGAATGAACGCGAGAAAAGAGGCCGAGCCATACTCGAGATTCTTACTCACTTCGAAACGCGCTATGAAGAATTTCAACTTGCAGAAGCACTAATGGAACACGATGAGTACTTTTCACTCTGGCGCTCACACCACATCAAGATGGTCGAACGAATGGTAGGTGCGAAACGGGGGACTGGCGGTTCCGAAGGTATCGGGTATTTGAGAACAACGCTCGAGAAGAAGTTCTTTCCTGAACTTTGGGAAGCGCGTACGTATCTTGATAGCGACCACGGACGGTCAGGCTGTCCGTTTGCCGGTCAATAATCACTAGACCAGAAGCGGACAAGGACTTAAATGGAAAAAGAGAGGCGTTCAGCTCCCCGTGTTCGAGTTAATTTACCTGCCCGATGGGAAGGCGTGTTGATGCGGATCAGCGGCTCAATAAGCGACCTGAGTCGCACGGGTTGTTTCGTTCTCACCGGTGGAGAAGTTGAAGTCCGAGAGCTTATTTGGTTGGAAATTTCATTGCCGGATCAGGAGCCGATTCAAGTTTGGGCGGAGGTTGTCGATACCGCCTACGAAATCGGGTTTGCCGTGCGCTTCAATTCCTGCAGTGACGAAGACCAGGAAAGACTGTTGCGCTACATCGACAGTATTTTAGCTTCCCAGCCAAGTCGTTAACGACGTTCCCATACCGTCCATAGCGCTAGCGCGCAATTCTCAATCATGTTTCCAGAACGTTTCAACATGGCCAACTACTTTCTCTACCACAATGTAGACGAGGGTCGTGACGCAAAGACGTGTCTGTATTTTGAAAACAGAAGTTGGACTTACGGCGAAACAGTTTCACTGTCCAATAAGACAGGGAACGCGTTGCGTGAAGTGGGCTTGCAGCAGGAACAGCGTGTGTTGCTGGTACTTCCCGATTGTCCGGAGTTTGTCTTCACCTGGTTTGGGGCCGCGCGGATCGGCGGGGTCATAACGATGGTTAACCCGCAGTTACCACCCAATGATTATGAGTACTACCTTGATTACACGCGAGCAACCGTGGTGGTGGTCCATCAGTCTGCACTCAGCACAATCGCACTCCTATCAAGAAGCAGCGAATACGTGCAGTCGGCTTTAGTTGTTAACGCCGGTGCTGAACAGATGACTGAGGCCAGCAAAACAAATCCGAAAGTTTCATGGATATCATTCGACGAAATTGCTAATGCATCATCGGACGAATGCGTCGCGGCGAATACGCATAGAGACGATGTGGCCATCTGGCTCTTCACTTCAGGTTCAACTGGTCATCCGAAAGGAGCGGTCCATCTGCAACATGACCTTCCATTCAATACGGAAGTGTTTGCGAAACGCACAATGGGTGTTACGAGTGATGATTTGACCGTTTCGGTACCTAAGCTCTTCTTCGGCTACGCAACGGGGACGAATCTTCTGTTTCCGTTCGCCGTCGGTGGTGCTACTGCTTTGTTTGAGGAGCGTTCGACGCCGGAAAAAATATTTGAAGTCATCAGGCGTTACAGACCAACGATACTCACGACTGTTCCTACGATGATCAATGCGATGCTCAATGTTGGAAATGCGACTCCAGAAGACCTCGCTAGTCTTCGGTTCTGCTATTCGGCAGGCGAAGCCTTGCCAATTGAACTTTATGAACGATGGATGGACAGATTCGGCGCCAGTATCTGCGACGGAATAGGCTCGGCCGAGATGTTTCATATCTACATAACCAATCGACCCGGCGACATCAAACCCGGGAGTCTTGGACGAATCGTCAACGGATATGAATCGCAGATTGTCGATGGCGAGAACAATGAAGTTGCAACCGGCGAAATGGGAACCTTAAGGATTAAGGGCGACTCAGCCGCGCTCTGTTATTGGAACGCGCATGAAAAGTCGAAGCAAACATTTGCGGGCGACTGGTGCACGACTGGTGATCAGTTCCATGTTGATGACGAAGGTTACTACTGGTATCACGGCAGAACAGACGACATGCTGAAAGTCGGCGGCGTGTTTGTCGCGCCCGTAGAAATTGAGAACTGCATACTGCAACATGAACAAGTTTTGGAGTGTGCGGTCGTTGGCTGCGAGGTCGATGGACTCGTAAAACCTAAAGCTTATGTAGTGTTGCGCCAAGCTGTGGATGGTACAGATGAATTGGCGCAGGACATTCAGCAGTTTGTGAAGAACCAATTAGCGAAATACAAATATCCGCGCATAGTGGAATTTGTTGCGTCTCTTCCCAAGAACGATCGCGGCAAAATCGATCGCAAGGAACTGAAGAATCTTCTGTGACGACGAGCATGTTGCCTGGACCAGCCGAGCCGCCCTTCACAATGCGTGTCCAATCAACTTCTCATCCGAAGTCTGGAATGCGCGTCTGGAATTTAGAAGAAACAACGAACTTTCTATCCGGAACCCACGTTATTTATTTGATTGAGACGTTGGTCCAAGATTTGCAGAAGTCGGTCGACGGTCAGTCGCACTTACCATAGCACCATCGCTGCAACAGAATTAGTACCCAGGTTAGCGAGCCCCGACACTCCGCGAAAATCGGCGCGATAGCTTCATGCCATCGCGCCGGTTTCGTTTGAGCAATGTCCGATAAGCTTCAGCTTGTCGTCTCGATTACTTATATGAATTCTTAGTTAGACAGGATATGGCAACCGACAAGCTGAAGCTTATCGGATATTTTTTAACGACGCCTTTCGAGCTCGTAATCACGCAAGCGGCGATAGAGTGTAGATGGGGATATGCCGAGAATCTCTGCTGTCTTGCCGCGATGCCAACCTGTCTGTTCGAGTGCTGCTAAAATCTGCTGGCGTTCAACTTCTCTGAGTGAACCGGGCGCCGATTGTGCAGCCGATACAACTCCTTCCGCCGGCTGTGCTGTATCGGAACTACTAACTGGGGCCGGGATAAACACCGCGGGTCTTGTTACTTCCGGAGGTAATTCTGAGAGTGTAATGCGACCGTTGTTTGAGAGAATCACTGCTCGCTCCAAACAATTCTTCAGTTGTCTTACATTGCCCGGCCAGTTGTATGCACGCAACGCCGAAAACGCTTCCTCGGTCAACTCCGGTGGATGCGGACCTGCAATCAATTTCAATAAATAACGTGTCAGCGGTTCTATGTCCTCGGGCCTCTCTCGCAAGGGTGCGAGACTGATCTGAAAACCGTTGATGCGATAAAGTAGATCGGAACGGAATGTACCGTCATTTACAACGTTATCGAGATTGCGATTTGTCGCTGCAACAATGCGTACATTTACTTCAACTTTTCTTACTCCACCAACCCTGAAGAATGTTCGAGTCTCGATCGCTCGCAACAACTTGGCCTGCAGTTGTGCAGGCAGCTCGGTGACTTCATCGAGAAACAATGTGCCGCCGTCTGCGAGTTCGATTAATCCAAGCTTTCGACCCTTTGCACCGGAAAAGGCGCCCGCCTCATAGCCGAACAGTTCTGATTCAAGCAGCGATTCCTGAAACGCCGCACAGTTCAGATCGACAAAAGATGCATCGGCGCGATTGGAAAGACGATGAATTGCATGGGCCACCAATTCTTTTCCCGTACCAGACTCACCTGTTATTAAAACGGAAGCTTCCGATGGTGCGACACGTTCAATCAGTCGAATTGCCTCTTTCATCACTTCCGATACAGACACAATCTCGGGAAGTGCTGATTGTCGCGCGAGCTGCTCGCGCAAGCGCACGTTGTCAACGCGAAGTCTTCGCTTATCCGCTGCCTGCTTAACGCGTACGTCGAGCTCCGTGATCCGGTAAGGCTTTGTTAGGTAATCGTAAGCACCAAGCTTCATCGCCTCAACAGCTGTTTCGACTGTTGCCTGGCCAGTAAGCATGATTACCTCTGGAGGATTGGGACGCTCGTGAACTCGACGGAGCAGCTCCATCCCGTCGATGCGGGGCATATTAATGTCACACAACAAAACATCAACATTGCTTTCCTCGAGCTTCCGCAACGCAGCTTCTCCATCGGGTGCTGCAGCGACTCGATAGCCTAAACGCTCCAATTCCTTTTGCAGCACGAGTCGCAGGTTCGCTTCATCTTCTGCGATCAGAATTCGTGCCGGCTGTTGCTCGCTCAAACCTTATATTCTCCGTTTTGGTTTAGTGCGGGAAGAGTGATCGTGAAAGTTGTACCAAACCCAACTGATGATTGCACATCGAGCGTACCACCGTGCTCAGTTAAGATACCATAACACACAGCTAGCCCAAGACCGGTTCCTTTCCCGACTTCTTTGGTCGTGAAAAACGGCTCGAAGATCTTGCCCAAATCCTCCACTGGAATGCCGAAACCAGTGTCGGTAACTTCAATTAGAACAGAAGGTCCCTGCTCTCGCGCAGCAAGAGTCAGCACTCCGCCTTCGGGCATCGCGTCAAGGCCGTTAGTTGCGAGTGCGATGATTGCCTGCTGCAACTGGCCGGCATCTCCGGAAACAGGAGCTAGTGAA
>PSRF01000125.1 GCA_003175865.1 Blastocatellia bacterium | reverse complement strand
TTTACTGATACGACGTTATCCTGGTTTTGTAGTGAGCCTTCAATTAACAAAAATGGGTGATCAACTAATACGAGACGATTTTGATCGAATATCTGAGGCGTCACGATGATGTTACTAACTCCTGTTTCATCTTCGAGTGTCAAAAATACAAACCCTTTTGCGGTTCCCGGTCGCTGACGAACAATCACCCATCCAGCAACTCGCACATCACTACCGTCTTTCATGCGGGCGACATCGATCGCTCTCAACGCACCGAGCTTGTTCAACTCCGCTCGATGATAAGCAACTGGATGTTTTCCTATCGTTAGACCTGTGCCCCGAAAGTCAGCATCAACTCTTTCAGCCACAGTCATAGGTATCAATGGTGAGTTCCCATCAGTCTCAGACAAACTTTCAAACAACGCGCCGGCAGGACGGGAGACACGTTCGACTTGCCAAAGCGCGTCGCGACGAGTTGTACTCGACTTCAAGCGACGTCCACTTTTAATTACCTCGTCAGGTGTTTGGAGAAAATTGAGAGCGCCAATTGCCGCTAGTTTTCTCAACTCATCTTTGCGCAATTCAGTTACACGATGTCGCAAATCATCTATTCCGGTGAACGGTTGTATTGATCGTTCGTGCACGATTGCTAGACCTGATTGCTGACTCAGGCCCTTGGCGTATTTCAACCCAAGCCGAAGATACATCTCACCAACATCATCCTTCTCGATCGTGCACAACCATTCCGAACGAGTTACATCAACAGGTCGTACTTTTAAACCATGACGCTGCGCATCTTTGATGAGCGTAAACGGTTGGTAAAAGCCCATTGGCTGGTTGTTCAAAATCGCAGCAGTAA
Organism: Blastocatellia bacterium; assembly: GCA_003175865.1. Classification (GTDB taxonomy): domain Bacteria; phylum Acidobacteriota; class Blastocatellia; order Pyrinomonadales; family Pyrinomonadaceae; genus PSRF01. The sequence continues at coordinate 5,501 of PSRF01000125.1, read as the reverse complement.
AAGCCGGTAAATAGTTGCATTTTAAATAAGCGCTGGAATACGCGATGAGTGCAAAGCTTGCCGCATGCGATTCAGGAAAACCGTACAAAGCAAACGAGCTGATAGCCTGGACAATCTCTTCCTGTGTCTTTCCAACAATCCCTTTTCGCGTTAAACCTCGCCGAAGTTTTACTTCTATTTGTTTCATGCGAGCTTCTGAACGCTTGAAACCAAACGCACGGCGAAGTTCTTCTGCTTCGCCTCCGGAAAAATCGGCGCAAATCATCGCCATCTTCAGCAGTTGTTCCTGAAACAAAGGTACGCCCAGTGTTCGTCTTAACACGGGTTCCAAAAGTGGATGTGCATAAGCAACTGCTTCCCTGCCCTGTCGTCTTTTGAGGTATGGATGAACCATGTTACCGACGATTGGACCAGGGCGAATGATCGCGACCTGAACGACAATGTCGTAAAACCTTTGTGGTCGCAGTCGTGGCAAACATGACATCTGGGCCCGGCTCTCCACTTGAAACATTCCAATTGTGTCGGCCTTTTGCAGAGCTGAATAGACTGCTTTATCGTCAGATGGCAGTTGGGCGAGATCTACTTCTTCGTCATACGACTCGCGAATCAACTTAATTGAATCCTCCAGTACTGCCATCATTCCTAACCCGAGGAGGTCAACTTTAATTAGTCCCAGATCGGCACAGTCTTCCTTGTCCCATTGAACAACGACTCGGCCTGGCATTGTTGCCGGTTCGAGTGGCACTACAGCATCGAGTTGTCCCTGGCAAATCACCATGCCGCCTGAATGTTGACCCAGATGACGGGGGAGATCCTGGACCATCTGGTAAAGCTGAAAGAATTTGTGGATGCGTGGGGTCCTCAGATCAAGACCGGCATCACGAAATTGACGTTCGGTTGAATCTTTTGGATCCTTCCATTCCCACGTATGGACCAAACTCGAAAGTCGTGCGAGTGTCTCTTGATCAAAATCAAGCACCTTACCAACTTCACGAACCGCTGATCGTCCGCGATAAGTGATGACGTTCGCAGTCATGGCAGCACCGAGCTTTCCATAACGTTGATAGACGTATTGAATCGCTTTCTCACGTTGATCTCCGCTGGGCAGATCGAGGTCTATGTCAGGCCATTCGCCACGTTCCTCAGAAAGAAAACGCTCAAACAGGAGTTCCATACCAATTGGATCCACAGCAGTTATCCCAAGCGCATAGCAGACGGCACTGTTTGCCGCCGATCCGCGACCTTGAATCAGAATTCCTTCCCGACGACAGAACTGCACAATGTCCCAAACAATCAAAAAGTAGCCTTCCAGTTTTAGCTTTTCGATCAGCTGTAACTCGCGCTCGATTTGGGCCTGCGCCTGTTCATAAGTTGGTGCGCCGTTCTTTCCTGTGTAACGCTGACGTGCGCCTTCATGAGTACGTTCACGAAGAAACGTGGTCATGGTTTCACCTGCAGCAACAGGATAGCGAGGGAATTCGTAACCGAGATCTTCGAGGGTGAATTCCAAACGATTAGAAAGCGCAACGGTGTTAGCAATCGCTTCCGGTAAATCATGGAAAAGCTTCTGCATCGTCAACGCTGGCTTTAGATATCTTTCTGAATTTTGCGCAAGTAGTTGTCCCGCAGTCTCCAAACGGACATGATTGTGAAGGCAGGTAAAAACGTCGGCGAGTTCGCGTTGAGCAGCAGTCGCGTAACAAACTCCGTTAGTAGCCAGCAATGGCAACTTTGCTTGTCGCGCAATTTCAATCATCGCCTGATTAAGGGATTCCTCTTCGCGATTGAAGTGGCGCTGTAATTCGGCATAGACGTTTCCGCAGCCAAAAGTTCGCGTCAACCATTCAGTAAGTTGTTGTGCATCATCCGGATCGCGTCGTCTGATTGCGTCAACTAAAGGACCGTCGGTACCACCAGTCAAACAAACTAAACCTTCAGCAAAGTTCGGCAACTCTTCAGATCTGACAACACACTCGCCAGGCTTTGCATGTTTTGGTGCACGCAATTTCATTTGCGTGATTAGCCGGCAAAGATTTTGATACCCCTTGCGCGTACGAACCAAAACTGGAAGGGAAAAAATATCTGAGTGACTTTGGGCTTTGGACTTTGAACCTTGGACCGACAGCTCGGCCCCTACATGAGCCTTAATACCAAGTTTTTTGGCGGCGAGGTGAAATCGTGGACTGCCGTACACACCGTCTCGATCCATTAATGCCATAGCCGGCATTTTCAGATCAGCAGCAACCGCAATTAGCTCTTCTGGAACTGATGCGCCTTCCAAAAAACTAAATGCTGATCGGGCGTGAAGTTCGACGTAATCGGTGTTCAATCGTAGCTGCCCTCCACAAACCACGTATCACTTTCAAGCTCCCGATAGATGCGATAAAGCAATCGATTTCTTGCGACATTGACTTTTCTCGTTGCGCCATCAGGTTCAAGCGCAATATCCCATTCATCACGAGCCCAGGAATCACTTCGCCACCAGTCACCTGTTGTTCGCCATGGTCCAGCAAGGTCGACAACTGTTCCGTACACGCTCCGTTGTTTACCCCACGCACTAATGTGTTGCGGCCGACCTCGAACACACTGAACTACAGCTCGCAATGCGGGACGAAACATTCGAAACCCAAGATATTGCCGATTACCAATTGCCAATTGCCGATTTAAGGATTTGCGGCGACGACGAGTCTCCTTGTCGAATAATACAAATCGTTGGATAGCAAATGCGTCCGGACGGTGAGTGTTAAGCAAAACCGGTGATCCTACATTTTCTTCTCCGACAAGTTTCGCGAGCCGCGCAAGTGTAAGCTCGAGTTTGTCAGGCGCTGGAGCTAATGGAACAAACAACCCGTTTTGAATTACTCGTGGCTTAACAGGATCGCATCTGATCGCGACGGCAATCACAGCAGCCTGTGGCGGGTGCATTTCGGTATCGAGCAACAACAATTTTAGAAACACTTTGTGGTCGCACATTGGATAAGGAAGACTCAATGTGCGCTTATGAGTTGCTTGATCTTCGAGCTGCATTTCAATGAGCAACTCATTCGTGGCTAACGCATATGCATTCAAGCTTGCACAGAGCTGATTCAACAGCCGGGCAAGAATGAATGAAAGCGGTTCGAGTTCTGATAGTGGATGCTCAAGCTCGATCGAGTTGGCAAAATTTTGCGGCGGTTGATTGATCTTTAGATGTCGATCGGTTTTGCCTGCTGCGAGTTGTTGTAGTTGAATTCCGTCCTGGCCTAACCGTTCAGAAATGCCGGCAATAGGAAGTGCTGCGAGATCTTTAAAAGTTCTAATCCCCCATAGTCGCAAAGTCTCAAAGATCTCATCAGCACGTTTTGTATCCATGCCAATAAGTGAATAGTCGAGCTGTGTGATTAGAAAATCTCCGATGCACGTCAACTCTTCACCGGCTGAAACAAAAGTTATTCCTGTTAGATTAGTGGCAGCATGAACAGCGACATCAGGATTAGCGGCGAGCGCAACATTTACTCGCGTTTCTATTCCCCCTGACGATTTAGGCTTGGTCGCGCGAAGTGCTATTTCATTAGCAAGTTCATAAGCCGATCCGAACAGCAGTTCACAACCATCGACATCAATCACGACAATCTTCGGTTTTGTAACCTCGACTACAGGAGAAAAGTTATAGGCGAAATCAGCTAAAGCTGGCGAATCTTGCATCAAATCTGCGTAAATACAGGCAAACATGGCCGGCTTTTCTGCGCGAACGCTTAGCGAAGATTAGCGAAAATCTACGAATATCGTCAAGCTGAGGAGCTGTTGCAAAAAACTGCTTGCGTCTGACGTTACGTCAGACCTTAGGATTCAACTCGTAATGAAAGTCGCAATGAAAGAAATTCGAGAGGACATGTATCAAGCGCACGAGTTCGCGCGCGTGGCTGGCGTAACAGTGCGAACGTTGCATCACTACGATCGCATTGGACTGCTCAAGCCGAGTGGCTACACGAGTGCAGGCTATCGGCTTTATTGCAAACGCGACCTTGTGCGCTTGCAACAGATCGTCACATTGAAATTCATTGGCTTTCAGTTGAAGCAGATTAAGGAACTACTGAATCCTAATGCTTTCGATTTGGTGTCGGCGTTAACACGGCAAAAAGAGATCATCGCTGCGAAACGCGAGCAACTTGATCAGGCCATGAAAGCTATTGAAAAAGCGCAGGAGCTTCTGGCTATCAACGACGAACCAGATTGGGACGCGTTCAAGCGAATAATTGAGGTGATCACAATGCAGAACAACATGGATTGGACAAAGAAGTACTACTCGAAAGAGGCAAAACAGAAGATCGCAGAGCGCGCCAAGACAATTCCACCAGAAGTAATCGAACAAGGACAACGAGATTGGGCCACGCTTATTCGTGAAGTGGAAGCGGCGGTTGCTGAAGGAATCGACCCCAAGAGTGAAAAAGCAGCGGCATTGGCTGAACGTTGGTCCACGCTGATTCGAGCGTTCACTGGTGGTAATTCCGAGGTCCAGGCAGGGTTGAACAAAATGTATGCGGACAAGGATAACTGGCCTGCCAATTTTCCGAAGCCTTACAGCGACGAGGCTGGAGCATTCATGTGCGCCGCTATCGCTGCATTGAAAGACAAGTGACATGGTTTGTAAGGTGCCATCTCACTGGTTTTCATTAAAAATAGTTGACTGCCTTAAATTGTGTTTCCGTTAGCGATGGTGTTAATGGCCGGCGTCGGTTGAGTTTTACTGAATTTAACCGCAGGAGGTTTGCGTGAGTTACGCGCGAATGGTCGGCCACATCTGGTTTTTGTTTCGGCATATGCAAAACGTTCACGTCACTTGACCAGAGATTTGAGTTGGGCTGGCTTGCAATAGACCATTCAGCGGCACCATTCAATTCTAAAGTGAGTGCGGCGCATGAACGAGTGCATGCCTCTTCTGAAACCACCACAATCGATGTTTGTTTGTTCTCGACTGCGCGACGAAAGCGATACCACCACGACGTGATTATGCGACGCGCATCCTTGCCCGCGACGTCTCCGATATCAAGAATTACAACTCCAAATCCACCAGCATGCAACAACAAGTCAGTAGCTTTGAACGCATGCTCGAGATTATTCTCACAGCGTATCCAAAGTAAGCGATTGAAATCTGTATCAGCTGCAGCAGTAGGTGAAAAGGTGTTACTTGTATCTACCAGCGCACAAATCTCATCGTGAGTTGTGGCGTATCGGAGCAGAGAAAACATCAAACTTGTACGTCCTGAAGAGGTGTGCCCAAAGATTTCTGTAATTGCTCCGCGTGGGACACCGCCAATTAGATTATCAAGCAGCTGAACACCAGTTGAGAGCGTTTCAGTAACCGCTTTTTCCTGCAGCTTGTAGGCATCGACAAGCTGACTGGCAATATCAGAATCGATTTCGGCTTTGGAAAATGCTGCTCGCATGATTTATATCTAATACAGACTCGTTAAACTCTGGTCCCAATAAGCTGTTGTAATTTCCCTCGACCTGCCCCCCTT